>JBFJWV010000114.1:0-5090 GCA_041623515.1 Thermoplasmatota archaeon
ATCGAGGGCGGTCCATTCGGCGTTGAGGCCGGTTTTTTCGCCGGTTTCCGGAGGTTGAGGAATTTCGCCATCTTCAACGTCGCAAGGACCGTGGGCCAGCTTGAGCCAGCCATCCCAATTGTCGGCGACGACCGCTTCAATCTTGGCAAGGCTCACGTCCAAATTTCCATGATGCAGGTACATGGAGACGGTGCCTTCGCTTTCGTGGTGAAGGTCCACGTAGGCGTAGCTGCCATCGGTCCACTCCATGTAGACCTGGCCAGGCGCAACGCTGTCCTTGTTGATCTTCACTTGCGCCTTCCATTCACTTTCGTTGCACGCGTAGTCGTCGAAGGTGGTGGCAGACGCCAGTTGCTCGCCTTCACCCACCTCGAAAGAGGATGCCGGACGATCGTCCGTGGATTGGTAAATCGGCGCCTCGGAATCGAACACCGAGTAGTTGCAGTTCATGTCGTAGACATCAAAGTCGAATTCGATGCCAGCGACACGGGTGTCGCCGAGTCGCACTTCAAGGCCCATCCGTTCACCGATGGCAGCGGGATCCACCTTGGCAATGACTGCGTCCGACGTGTCGTCATAATCCACCAGTAGCCCATGGGCTTCATCCTCGAATTCAACAACACGCTGGGCATCGACGGTTTCGCACGTTCCGGGCGCGTCGCCGGCAACGTGGAAGTCCTCTTGGTACACCAAGGCCGGGTGGACCTGGGTGGTCTGATCTTCAATCTGGGACGCTTGAACACCAAGCGACATCAGCAAACTGCAAACAGCAAGCACCAACCACTTTTGCATGCCCTAAGCTCGTTCGAAGGGCAATTTAATACCTTGGTGGAAACTTGCAGCCGCGGCTTCGCAATTCAGCATGATTCTGCGCGTTTCTGAATATCGCAGGATGCCCTGTGGGGGAGACCCGCTCCATTGCCAACATTCAACACCTGCCACACTCCGCCACACCTGTGACCGGGGGCCTGGAGATCATGGGCGAGCACGACGCGCGCCAAGCCAAATTGCGCAGGGGACGCGACAGCGGGATTTGGTACGCTGGTGCGGGGGTTGCACTGCTCTTTGCCGGCAGCATCAGCACCGCCTTGGCCATCGGTGGGGTGCTCATGGTAACGTACGGGGCCATTCGTTACATCACGGGCTCCATCCAGTTGGCCCGCTTCGAGGACGACCCCTGGAAAGACCCTGAATTGGATGCGTGGGAAGAAACCCACTACGGCGACGGCGATGAAATCGAAGGCGAATCCATCGTCAACGATTCGCCCGATTCGGCCTGGGGCGGCGGCCCGGGACGGTAGGCCTTCGGCCCATTCTCCCCGACGCCCACCCCTTTTGCCCGTGCCGGCCGAAGGAGAGCCATGGATTCCGAAGAATTCAAGGCAGAACTGCTGGCGACCCACAAGGAATTGCTGGCGCTGGAAAAGCGCGTGCACCTGTGGTTTGAGCAGTTGACCGGAATGACCGTGACCTAATCCTCCGACGGGGGGATGACCACGACGGGGCACGTGGCTTCGGCAGCCACCTTCGTCGCGACGGACCCCAGCAGCGTACGCTTCAGGGCGCCGTGCCCGCGCGATCCGATGACAATGATGGTTGCGTGCGCTTTTTGGGCCTGTTCCAAAATGAAATCGGCCGGCTTGGCCTTCTCCGCAACGGTGGTAACTTCAATGCCCGCATCGCGCGCATCTTGGCTCCATTTGCCCGTCAACTCAACGGCATCGCCCATGTTCATCTCGGCCTCCACTTGGCCAATGGGATCCAAGTGACCGTCTTTGACGCCCAGGGCAGTGCGGGACCCGGCAAACGCGTGCGCGACCACCATGTCTTCATTGCGTGCAACGGCGTAATCAATGGCCCAATCCAATGCCTTGCGGCTTTGGCGGGAAAAGTCAATGGCAACGAGTACAGTCATTTTTACTACCGCTACGGCACCACGAGCACTTTGTATTCTGCATCGCGCACAAGCGCTTCCGCCACGGAGCCCAGGACGAATCGCTTGAACCCCTTGTGGCCGTGGGTGCCAACGACAATCATGGAGGCCTTCTCCTCGCTCGCATATTGAATGAGCAGTTCCTTGGGGTCCCCGTCCTCGGCGATGGTGCGCACGGTGGCGCCGCCTTCGCGGGCCCGTTCCGCCCAAATCTGTGAGAATTCGATGGCTTCGTCTTGGCTGCGCTCCGCATGGGCTTCTGCCATCAACTCCGAGCCGGCGTCGCCCATGAGCGCGGGCACGTAGCGTTCAGGGGAGAACGCATGGACCAGCACCAGCTCCACGTCCAAGGCAACGGCCAATTCCGTGGCCGCATCGAGCGCAGCGCCGCCACATTCTGAAAAATCAATTCCTGCGACAATGGGTCCGGACGGCATGTTCTCTCACTGGGTACAAGGTGCACCCCTATTCTTCAAGCCGATGGTGTTCATTCTCACATGTAAGAACCAGCGCTTGCGTTGGGTTTCCAGGTGGTATTGACCCGATCCGGCGTGATATCCAAACGCGCCTGCATCACCTGGGAGCGGTACAGATCGTACGGTTTGCCGTCCTCCGTCATGGCGCTGCGCTCGACGGCCAAGATGCCGTCACCAACCAGCGATTTCACCTGGCGATAGGTGGAAGCCAAGGGGAGACCCGTCAGATGGCTGATGGCCTTGGCCGATAGGGGCCGCCGGATGCACGCCGCCATGATGCGGCACTTCGCCTGCGACGCCATGGCATGGGCGAGCGTTGCTTCAGCGACTCTCCTTGCAGGTTGCATGCTCTCAGTTGTGAGAATCAGGAATGAAAACCGGCGGTTTGTTCCTTAACGGCCCCCGCCCAATCCATCCTCATGTTCATGAAATGGCTCGAGGGGGTGCTTGTTCCCCTGGAACAGGTTGTCGTTTCAACCCCGTGGATATTGCAGCCCAACGTGGTTTTGGACCATGGCCGCTGAAGCGCAAGGACGCTCGTGGTGGAGGGTCCCCACCCATGGATTGATGGCGGCAACGCGCATTGCCTTTGGCTGGATTTTCTTGTGGGCCTTCCTGGACAAATGGCTGGGCCTTGGATTTGCCACGGCCCGGGACAATGCCTGGATACGTGGCGGCTCCCCCACATCGGGATTCTTGCAATTCGCCAACCCCGATGGCCCGCTGGCCGGATTCTTTGCCGCGCTGGATACGGCGTTTGTGGAGTGGTTGTTCATGCTGGGCCTGCTCGGCGTCGGCCTCACATTTGCGACGGGAATTGCTCTGCGCCTGGGCGCGGCGGCCGGAGCCACCATGCTGGTACTCATGTGGCTGGCGCTCCTGCCCGTCGAAAACAACCCATTCCTGGACAACCATCTCGTGTACGCCTTGGCCATGATCCTACTGGCGGCCCTCGACGCGGGCCGGTACGCAGGATTGGGCCGCCAATGGCAACGCTTGACGCCAGTTCGAGAACGGACGTGGTTGCATTGAAATCGACGGCCAGCGACCTCCAGCCCCTGCGCATGTGCATCGCAGCGGTGCGCCTTGAAGACGGGGAAGTGCGCCTCATCAACGAAGCCCCCGCGGAGGTGCGCTTGCTTCCGGAGCAGCCATTGCACGTGCAAGTGCGATACAGCTTCCGCGAAGCAAGCAAGAAGCGGGAGGAGTTTCACGTGACCCTGCGAAGCCGACTGGCCGATCAAGGGCCTCGGGAACAACACCGGGATGCCGCCGACAAGCGATTGGTCAATGATTCCGAATGGGGCGTGGTTGAGCAAGAATTCGACGGGCTTGAACCCGGCGAGCACGACCTGGTGCTGGATGTGTGCGCAAGCTACGGTGTGCGGGCCTGGCGAGGCCCCGGCGAAGAACGCCGCCAAGAAACCGAATTCGCCATCACGATTCCCGTTCACGTGGACACGCCTTAAGCCGCGCCCACCCATCGACAGGCGTGGACGTGATTGACCTCCGCAGCGACACGCTGACCCAGCCGACCCAGGAGATGCGTGACGCCATGGCGTCGGCCACCGTGGGCGACGACGTGTTCGGTGAAGACCCGACGGTGGCCGCCCTGCAAGAAGCGGCGGCCGGAGCCATGGGCATGGAAGCGGGCCTCTTTGTCCCGAGCGGCACCATGGCAAACCAACTGGCCGTGCTGGTGCACACCCAGCGGCAAGGGCAAATCATCACGGAACAAAACAGCCACTTGGCCCTGTATGAGGCGGGCGCCGCCAGCCTCCTGTCGGGCGCCATGGTGCGCACGGTGACCGCACCCACGGGCCAATTCGGCCCCGACGATGTGCGGCCCCACTTGTATCCCGACGACCCCCATTTCGCGGCCACCAAGGCCGTGTGCGTCGAAAACACCCACAACTGGGCCGGCGGCACCATTTGGGACGCGGACCAACTCGCCAAGCTGGCGGGCATGGTGCACCAGCACGGTGCGGCCATGCACATGGATGGGGCGCGCATTTGGAATGCCGCCGTCGCCGCCGGCTTGCCGCCCACGGCATGGACCACGAACATGGATTCGGTGATGTTCTGCTTCTCCAAGGGCCTGAGCGCCCCCGTCGGCTCCATGCTCTGCGGGTCCAGCGCATTCATTCATGAGGCGCACCGGTTCCGCAAATTGCTGGGGGGTGGCATGCGCCAGGTTGGGCACATGGCCGCTGCTGCCCAAGTTGCCTTGGACTCCATGGTGGACCGCCTGCAGGACGACCACGCCAACGCCGCTGCCCTGGCCAAGGGTTTGGACGGGATGGACAAATTGCACGTTCTGGGACAACCCGAAACCAACATCGTCTACGTCAACATTGACGCGACGGGTCTGACGGCGGATGACTTCATGTCCGTCTGCAAGGACGCAGGCGTCTTGTGCTTGCCACGGGACGCGGGCAACACCATTCGGTTCGTGACCCACCGCCATGTTGAACGCGACGATGTGGACGAAGCTCTGCGCCGGCTCGATTCCATTTTCAGTTAAATCCAAACGCCGGCGGCTCAATGCCCCACCATGAGCGACGTCCCTCTTGCGAAGGTCGGAGGAATCCTGCTGCTGGTTGGCGCCATCCTGAGCGCCTTGGGTGCTGTGCTGTTGGTCATGCTCGCCATTGGCCTCACCGCCGTCATTGAAGCCATCG
>JBFJWV010000115.1:0-5046 GCA_041623515.1 Thermoplasmatota archaeon
CAAGTCGGTGTCCGCTTCACGTTGGATGCCGGTGACGACGTATGGGCCCATGCAGATCCTTCCCGCATCAGCCAAGTTCTCATCAATCTCGCCTCCAATGCCATCAAGTTCACGCCGAAAGGTGGCCAAGTGACGGTTCGGTGCTTTGAGGATGACGGGGGCCGGGTTCGGACCGAATTCCAAGATAGCGGCCGGGGCTTGACGCAAGAGGAAATTGATCGTCTGTTCCAGCCTTTTTCGCAAGTTCATGACCCTCGGGAGGTAACGGCTCGTGGGACCGGCCTCGGCCTGTACATTTCCCGTGGCATCCTGGAGCACCATGATGGCGAAATCGGTGTCACGAGCGAAGGATTGGGCAAGGGGTCCACCTTCCATTTCCTGCTCCCCGCCGCACCGCCTCAGGAGGAAGAGGTCGCGGTTCCTGTCATGGAAACCAAGCCGCAGGTGGAAGTGGCACCGATGCCCGAGGAGGTCAACGGTGCCAGTCCTCTGGATGAACGTCTCCGGGAGCTTATCTGAAAATTGATTCATATGTCTGAAGTACGTCTTGTTCTCGATCTCGCCTACGGTCTCCTGATGACCGTCCTCTATGGGGCCGTTGCCTGGGCCGTCGCCAAACGCAAAGTTTCCTCCAACACCGAATTGGCCAGCATGGCGTTTACCCATTGGTGGGCGGGTCTCGCGTTGTTTTCCCTGCTCGGTATGGTGGCTTCCGTCCTGGGTTACTTGGAGGCCTGGACCTTTGTCGGCTACCTCACGTATCTGGACGTGGTTCTCGTGCTGCTCGTGTACCTGCTGCTGGCGTTGATGTTCTACTTCGTGTTCCTGTTCACGGGTAGCCACAAGGCGACGCTGGGTGTGGTGGCGTACTACATTGGATTCCTGGCGTACCTGTTCTACTGGATCAATGTCCAGGAGCCCGTGGCGCTCGCCTACGTCGATGGAGCACCAACCCTGGAGTATGCCAACGACCTTTCCGACGCCCCCATTTCCCTTTGGATCAGCTTAATGCTCCTTGGCCCCCTTGTATTGGGCGCCTTGGCATACTCCACCTTGTGGTTCCGCGTGCAGGACCGCACGCAGAAGTTCCGCATCGCCACCGTCGGCATCAGCATCTTCGTGTGGATGCTCACTGCGCTTGGTGGGTCCCTCGGCGGCGTTTCGGACACGGCCACATGGTGGCTGGTCGTGAGCCGTGCCGTTGCCATTGCCGCAACCACCGCCAATTTCGTCGCCTTCAGGCCCCCTCGGTGGCTCCGTGAAAGGCTGGACTTGCGGCTCTAACGCCCTCCTGGGATGGCCCCAAGCGCTCTTATAGGGGTCCCAAGTCGGCCGGCTTGCATCCAGGCAGAGTTCGCTCCGCCAGGTGTCGAAGGAGTCAGAAAACATGGCAAAGGGAATCGAACGCAAGTCGAACCCTGTGCTCGTGGAGCTCATCGGCCAGCTCAAGGCAGCCGGCCGCGAAGGAGCTCCCATCTGGCGAGACATTGCAACCCGTTTGGAGGGGCCGTCTCGTCACTGGGCACAGGTGAACGTCAGCAAAGTGGCAGAGAACGTCCGCGACGGTGAACACGCCGTCATCGCGGGCAAGCTCCTCGGAGCCGGTGACATCAGCAAAGCCGTCACCGTCGTTGCCTTCAACGCCAGCGCCTCGGCCGTCGAGAAAATCTCGGCAGCCGGCGGAAAAGTCCTCACCCTGCCGGAAGGCGTCAAGAACTTCCCCAAGGGCGAGAAGTGCCGGATTCTTGCGTGAATACCATGACCACAATCATCGACGCAACAGGATTGGTGCTCGGACGCATGGCCACCGACGTGGCCAAGCGCGCCCTCGAAGGTGAAGACGTTCACATCGTCAACGCCGAGAAGGCCATCATCATTGGTGCCAGCAAGAAGTCCATTCAAGCACGCTACAAGTTCAAGCGCGAAGTGGGTACCCACCGTAAGGGTCCCTTCTTCCCCCGTGAGCCCCACATGCTCGTCAAGCGCACCATCCGCGGCATGATGCCGTACCAAAAGGCGGATGGCCGTGCTGCGTACAAGCGCATCCAGGCCCACATCGGCATCCCCAAGGAACTCGAAGGAAAGGAATCCATCTCCCTCGAACACGCCGCCCGGGACGCTCGCACTTTCATGACCGTCAAGGAGCTGTCCGCTTACCTCGGTGCTCCGGACCGCATGGAGGCCTAATCATGCCCAAGAAGGTCGTCAACACCAGTGGAAAGCGCAAGACCGCCATCGCCCGCGCGGCTGTCATGAAAGGCAGCGGCAAGGTCCGCATCAACAAGGTGCCCCTCGAAGTCTTCGGAACCGAGCTGGCCCGCCTGAAGGTGCAAGAGCCCTTGACCATCGCCGGCAAGAAGGCGGACAAGCTGGACATCAAGGTCAACGTCAACGGCGGTGGCCAAATGGGTCAAGCCGACGCTGTTCGCACCGCCATCGCCCGTGGCATCATCGAATACACCGGCGACGACGAGCTGAAGGACCAGTACCTCGCTTACGACCGCACGCTGCTTGTCAACGACACGCGCACCAAGGAAACCAAGAAGCCCTTGGGTCGTGGTGCTCGCGCCAAGCGCCAGAAGTCGTACAGGTGATTGGATGATCATTCCAGTCCGATGCTTCACTTGCGGTGCCGTGGTTGCTTCTCCGTACGAAATGTACAAGCAAGCCATCGCGGACGGCAAGTCCGGCAAGGAAGCCCTTGACGCCACCGGCCTCGAACGCTTCTGCTGCCGCCGCATGGTCGTCGCTCACAAGGACCTCATCCTTGAAGCGGCGCCGTACGAGTAAGCAAGCAACAGCCGATGCCGGATTTCCGGCACCTCTTCCTTTCCTTCCTCTCCTTTCTTGCCCACTTTGGTGCAACAACGACTAAACACAGCACCTTGAGTGAGCGCGTATGCACTACCGCGCATTGCTCACCTTCGGTCTGTTGGCTGCCATGGCATTGGCAGGCTGCGTCGAAGACGCATCGCAAGCCACGGGTCAACCCCTCGTGGACACGACCGTTGGCCAGAGCGCCGCCCATCCGGGCTACAACTATCCAACCAACGGACAGCTTCCCGTTGCAGACGACGCAGCCACCCGCGTGGTCGCCGCCGACGGCACCATCCAGTGGTTCCGCCCCGCGCAGCGCCCGCTGCCGGCCACGCTCAACGCCATTGAACCTCTGGCCGAAGTCCAGGCAGAGGCGGGAACCGCGGCCGGCATCGCTGTTCACGGTCCCCTCGCGGTCTTCGGCAACCGAGGCTCCACGGGGGGCATGGCCGTCGTGGACATCAGCGACCCGATGCATCCGGTGGCCACCGGTTTCTCTGCGGACACCCCCGTGCGGGATGCGGACTTCATCCAATACCCCGATGGCCGCCTCGTTGTCGTGACCACGGCCGGAGGGGCGGAGCAGTACGTCACGGACGTCACCGACCCCGCCGATCCGTTCTTGGTCAGCACGTTCGCGACGCCGCACCGCAACCACAACATCGCCGTGGTCCCGGGCACGCCTTTGGTTTACAACTCGGGCAGCAACGGCCTCGTGGACATCATGGATTACTCCGTGCCCGAGGAGCCGGTGTTCCGGTCCACTTTCTACAATGCCCACGGATGCCACGACATCACGTTCTTCGTCACCGAGGACACCCAGCGGGCCTATTGCGCGGCCTACGCGGAAGCACAAATCTGGGACATTTCCGACCCGGTCTACCCGCAAATGGTCAACACCATTGCGTACCCGACCCTGGACAATGGCATCCCTGTCGTTGGCCCCAACACGGACCCGCGCGCGCCCGTCGTTGGCAACCCGTCCGAACCGTTGCCCCTGAGTTTCGCCCACTTGGCCATGCCCAACCATGACGGGACCGTCCTGATTGTCGGCGACGAGTTCGGTGGCGGATCGCTGAATGGCTGCGATGTGTACGCGGACACCCCCGCCGGCACTGCGTCAGGGCCCGCAGGCAATCTGTGGTTCTACGACATGAGCAACGAAACCGACGTCCAACTGCGCGGATGGGTTTCTCCTGATGCTCTGAGTGGCGATGCGGAACCCACCACCGGTGCGCCGAACCCGCACCCCGAAGCCGCATGCACCAGTCATTTTGGCCGTGTGATTGAGGACACCGGATTCTTGGTCATGGCATTCTACACATCGGGCATCCTCTTGATTGACTTCAACGACTTGGACAATCCGCGCATCGTGCACAGCTTGGTGCAATCCGGAACCGATGTTTGGGACGTCCAGTACCACCAGGGCTACCTCGTCACGGGCGACATCGGCCGCGGCATGGACATCCTGACGTTGGCATAGCCCCGTCCGGACCCCTTATCTTCCACTTCTTCCCATCGCCACTCAATGGTTCTCGGATTCATCATTGGCGGCGCCGTCTTGGCGATCCTCGTCATCTGGGTCATCGCCCTGTACAACAAGTTCGTGCGCTTGGAGAATCGCATCGATAACTCCTGGGCCCAAATTGAGGTCCAACTGCAACGACGTGGCGAATTGATTCCCAACCTCGTCAAAACCGTCAAGGGCTACGCAAGCCACGAGAAGGAGACCCTGAACGCGGTGACCGAGGCGCGCGCGTCCCTAATGAAGGCGGGAACGCCCAACCAAAAGATGGCCGCAGAAGGCATGCTCGAACAAGCACTCGGCAAGTTGTTCGCCGTGGCCGAAGCGTACCCCGACCTGAAGGCCAACCAGAATTTCTTGCAATTGCAAGACGAGCTGTCGCACACGGAAAACAAAATCAGTTTCGCGCGCCAAGCGTACAACGACACCGTGCTGCGCTACAACAACGCCATCGAAGTATTCCCAAGCAGTGTCATTGCCGGCATGACTGGCCACAACACCGAGAAGGAAATGCTCGAAGCGCCAGTTGAGAGCCGCGCCGTGCCCAAAGTTAGCTTCTAACCATGGCCATGCTCATTGACGACCAAATTCGCCGCAACAGGCGAAGCACGGTCAAATTGTTCGTCGTGATGTTTCTGATCCTCTGGGCGCTTGTGGCGTCCGTTGGATACGTGTTCATCGGAAACGTGCCGGTCACCGCAGGC
>JBFJWV010000116.1:0-5028 GCA_041623515.1 Thermoplasmatota archaeon
AAGGTCCGCTAGGCGCCGGTTCCCGTCAGCGGCCGTTCCGGCCATCCAGGCCGTCGGCAGCTACTTAGATGCTGAAGTCGAATAGAAGTCGTTGGACCCCCACGTTCTTGCGGCGTGGATGCAGCTGGCGTTGGCAACGCCCGTGGCGGCCGTGCTCATTCTCCTCGTCTGGCGGGCGCGGGAGGGCCGCGAGGGCGCAACGCCACTGATTGCCATGCTGGCTTTCGAAGGGGTTGCCATGCTCCTCTGGAGCAGTGGGCGGGTCATTGGTGGGCCCGTGAGCGATTCCTTTGCGGCGTTGGCGGTCATGTTCTTCGCCTCGTCGGCCGTGACGTACATGCTGGTTCTGCGCACGTTGCGCACGCGCATGACGCGGCCGTTTGGCAGCATTTGGGTGGTTGTGGTTGTGGCGTTGATTTGCGTTGGTCCTGCCCTCTTCTCCAACATTCAATCGCTGCTTGTCGGGTCGTTCCCTCCGTTCCGAAACAACGTGTTGCATGAAGATGCGCGGGGCCTTCTCGGGTCTCTGGTGACGACCACGCTCATGAGCATGTATGCATTGATTGCGTCCATCGTTGCATGGGCGAGGGCAGACCGCGAGTCGCCAAGCCGGAAGCGCGCGGGAGCCTTCGCGTTGGCATTTGGCACGCGCGATTCGGTGTTCACCGTGGCCGTCATGGGAACCATTCTGCTGGGCTACTACGGGCCGGAGTACCAGGCCTACGCCATGCTCCTGTGGCCGGTGGCATCCATGTTGTACATGCCTCTCGTCGTGTTTGCCATCTTGCGCTTGCAGCTCCTTGACATTGAGTTGCACGCCAAAGTCACCATCAAGGGAGGAACCATGGCGGCCCTGGTTGGTGGCCTCATGCTGGTCGGCAGCGAAGTCATTGAGACCGTGTTTGACATTGAGCAGTGGTATTCGGCGGTGGCCATCGGCTTGATTGCGGCGATGCTCGCAAAGCCAATCGGCCAATTCGGGGCGCGGGTGGCGGATCGAATGTTGCCTGGCGTCGAGGACACGCCCCAGTACCGAACGGTCCGGGCTTGTGAATTGTATCGCAGCGCACTGGAGGATTCCATGCGGGATGGGACCATTACGGAGCGCGAGCGCAACATGCTCAATCGCATGGCCGAGAACTTGGAACTCCCGAGCGAGACGGTCCGGCGCATTGAGGCGGCGGCTCAACCGGGCTGACGAAACGCGCCCCATCGAGGGAGTCTATTTGCAGGGGCATTCATGCGCGCCCATGCGCCCATTCCTGCCCCTGGTGGCCCTGCTGGTCCTTGCTGCTCCGTTTGCCTCTGCCCACGGTGCCCTGGAGCTCAACGAATTCGACACGTACGCCATCAGCGACTTCGAAGGCCACGAAGACAGCTTCCCGTGGGAAGGCTTCGAAATCTGGGACATTTACGCCGGCGATGGGTACCTGTCGGCGATGGATTCCCATGGCGTGTACTTCAAGGGCAATTTTGCTGGCGATGGCACGTTGCGCCCATCGGGAAGCCAAGAGTGGACGTTGGAGTTCACGTTCGACGTGGGCGACTCATCGTATGCGCGAACCATTGTTCATGACGGCACGGACGTGACGTCGGACTTCGAACAATTGGAGTGGCAGATTGCTGACGGCAATGTGTTCCAAGTGCATGCGTGGGTGCCGGTCCCTGCCTGGGACGGCCTGGCAATCACGAACCTGGTTGTGGTTTCGTCCGTTGACGGCAATCCCCGGGACATTGCCCCGGGCGGCTTCTACGATCCGGCAACGGGTCAAGAAGTGCCGTTTGCGGCCCCGTCCACGGTGGTCTTCCCGCCCATGGGTGAAGGGCGCATTGTGGAGTCGGTTCCATTGACGGGTGCGCAGAAGTTCTTGGACGTGCAGGTCTCCGATGAGGACGGTGCGTTCACGTTCTCCGTGACCAATGCCTTGGCAAGCCAAGGCCAACACTTCATGGTGGCTGCAGAAGCAGCGGGTTGGACCATTGACGGCCTCCCCGCGGCGCAGAGCCTGGAAGGCGGCGCCGACACCGCATTCACGTTGCGTTTCGCCCACGCGACCGAAGGAATCGTTGAGCCGCTGCGCGTTGATTTGCAAACCGACATTGGCGGGCTGCAGTCGTGGTACGCGTTCGCGGACGAAGCGGGCATCCAAGTCGTGGACGACGCGGCATTGGCCACCTCCCATGCCATCGAAGCGCCCAAAACCACGCCGGGGCCGTCTCTCTTGCTCGTTGCGGCGGGCTTGTTGCTGGCGCGCCGCAGGCAATAGACTCCGGTGTCCCTATCACCCGGGCGCATCTTCAGCACCCGTGGCCACCCAGTACTACGTTGCGTCGAGCCTGGACGGTTTCATCGCGGACACGGACGATGGCATCGGCTGGCTTGATGCATTGGGCATGCCGGATGAGGACACCTACACGCCGTTTATCGCCCAGGTTGGCGCAATTGCCATGGGTGCGTCCACGTATGCATTCATCCTCAACCACCTGTCCAAGGACTCCGCTGAGGCCTGGCCCTACAAGCAACCCTGCTGGGTGTTCACCCATCGTGATTGGCCGGTCCCCGATGGTGCTGACGTGACGTTTGTGCGGGACGACATTGCAGCGGTGCATCGCGACATGGCTGCGGCGGCAGCGGGCCAAAACCTCTGGGTGGTTGGCGGAGGCGACCTCGCCGGTCAATTCCTCGACGCGGGCCTGCTCGACGAAATCATTGTCACGGTCGCCTCAACCACCCTGGCGAGTGGCAAGCCACTGCTGCCCCGGCAGCTGGAGTCGGGGCGCTTGCGCCTCCAGTCGGCGCGACGCCTGGGAGATGCGTTCGGCGAACTCCGGTACCAGGTGTTGCCGAAACCCTAGGCCAGCGCTGTTGCTTCCAGCACCTGCAACGCCTCGTGGGCCACCTGGCGCGGGGCGACCGGGGCCGCACGCACTAGGGGCTCTGCGGGCACGTCCGTGCGCTGCCACGTGGTGAACACATCGGCCGTATTGGTGTCCAATTGCTCGAACAAACTCAGCGCAAAGCCAGGCGGTTTGGTCACGCCGTGAGGCTGGTTGGCCGGGAGCGTGTGGGTCGTGCCTGCGCGCGTGGGGGCCCAAATGTGGTGCCGCAATGCGGCGCGTCCAACCGGTTCCCCAAGGGCCGCTTTTTGCCACGCGCCTTCCGGGTCCTCATCGAAGGCGTACAGATGGTGGTGCAGCGATCCCGCGAGCACATGGCTGCGCGCCGTGCCCGAATGGGTGTGGACGCCGTACGGACTGGCTTCCCCAACGGGGGTGCCTTCCGGGTGCCAAACGTGCAGCCGGCGGCTCCATGTGCGCCCTTCAGCATCGGTGCGGCTCGCCAAGGGCATGGTGTAGACCCCGAACGGGTGCCAGCGGAGGCCGCTCACCTCCACGGGCAACTCGAGAACCCTCTGCGCTTCATGCCGGTGCGCGTGCAGCGCGGGGTTGGGGGCATGAGCCACGGGGTCCATGAGTGGCTGTGCGCTGGCTCGGTTTTGAGCCTTGGGGGCCACTATTCGCGGGGGGGTTCCGGATGCACCGCGTCGTCGCCTTGCCCGGGCCTGGATGCGTCCAAGCCGGTCCAGAATTCCGTCATGTCGTCCAAAATGGCCTGGTATTCGTCGGCGGTGGTGGGTTTGGTCACCACAACGTTGGCACCGAGGGAGTAGGCTTTGTCGATTTTGGCCTGGAATGCCGAGCTGGTGAGCACGACGATGTGCATCTGGTCGAAGGCGGCGTTGCTCCGTACGGTGCGCAGGATGTCGAAGCCGCTCATGCCGGGCATGGTCAGGTCGAGGAACATGTAGTCCGCCCTGGACGTGGCAAGCCATTCGAGGGCGTCCTCCCCCGAGGGGCAGGAATGGAACTGGATGGGGACGTTCATCTCTTCAACCATCAGGCGGGCCATTTGCACATCCGTCGGGTTGTCGTCAACCATCAGCAGGGTGGTTCGTTCGGTGGTCATGGGTTGGAGGATTTGGCTGGTATTCATGGGGGGTCACGGCGCAGGGAAATGGTTGCGCCAGTAGTTGTCAATGTCGCGCATGACGGCGTGGTAGTCGTCCAGTTCGACCGGCTTTGTCAAGACAAGATCCGCACCCATTTCGTAGGCGCGGCTGATGGTGGCCTCTTGCGCGCTGCTTGTGAGAACGATCACTTGGGGCTGGCTGGCGTCGCTTTGTTGGAAGTGGTGGAGCAATTCAAATCCAGACCGTCCAGGCATGTTCAGGTCGAGGAGAATGAAATCGGGGGCCGGCGCGGCCAGGTGCTCGCCTTCCCGGT
This sequence comes from Thermoplasmatota archaeon, assembly GCA_041623515.1. GTDB lineage: Archaea > Thermoplasmatota > E2 > JACPAO01 > JAHFTW01 > JBFJWV01. Next base: position 4,285 of record JBFJWV010000116.1, read on the forward strand.
TGAGGAAGTCGATGGCTTCGTCGACGGAGCTTGTGCTGTGGAATTTCACGGGGGACTGCATTTCGTCAAGGATGAGGTTGGCCAATTGCGTGTCGGACGCATCGTCGTCTACCATCAGCACCGTCAATGGCGCATCCTTGGTTGGCATGAATGGCTGGATAGTCGCAGGAGCGACTTTTAGTGTGCCCTGCAAGAACAGCGGGCATCCGGGCTTACTTCCGGGGAGAGGGGGGGTTTTCAGGAGGGGCGGGGTCGAGGGGGTGTGGCTGAAGAACCTGGGCCGGACCGCAACCTTGCGTTTGCAGCGCTACTCTTGTTGCTGACGGCGTTTTGGCTGCCGTTTTGGGTGGTGCGCCTCGAAGATGCCGGGGGTGTGACCACGACGGCAGTGCGTGTCTTCCAGACCCTGCTGCCGGTCACAACGGGATGGGCGCCGCACATCACGGGCGCTCTGCTTGGCTTGGTCGCCCTGGCCCTGTTGGTTCGGTTGGCCGCCCGGTCGTGGTTTCATGAGCCGGCCGTGTGGCGCCGCACATTGGCCGCATCTGCGCTGGCGCTGTTGGCTGCCAACCTGTTGTTGGTGGCATGGCCTCAGTCCATCCCCACCGCGTGGGGGCAGCGTTCTTTGCGCGATGATGCCGGTGACGTGGTGGCAACGGAAACGGCCATGCCGGGACTGGCCTGGTACCTCACCTTGGGGGCCGCCGTGCTGTTGGGCGTGGCCTGGTACCTGGTGCGCAATGG
>JBFJWV010000117.1:0-5013 GCA_041623515.1 Thermoplasmatota archaeon
TGCTGCCGCCGCCTGGCGTGACCGTGAACCAGAATGAATCCACGGCGTGGTATTGGTGAATGACGAGCGTGGGCTGCGTCGAACCGGGTTCACGGGGGTAGAAGAAGTCCGCCGGGAGCTCGTTGTTCACGGACGCAGTGACGTCCATGGTTGGCGTCATGTAGATGAGAATCAATGCCTCGGTTGGCAAGCCCAGGAATGCGCCCCAGGTGGACGTTCCCTCGGCGAAATGGGTGTAGGTCAGCGTCTCTTCGGGGGTGCTGTTGTCTAGGAACCGGATGCGCAGGGCGTCGCCTTCGTCGGCCAGAGCGTAATCGCAGTCGCAGTCCACATTGTGCGCTTGATGGCCAGGCGACTTGTGGATGACATAGTCTTCACTGGTGGATGCCAGGATGGTTTCATGGAAATTCCATTGGAACGGGGTCTCGCTGGCCTCCGTGCTGGGGATGTCGCCAAAGGCGATACGAATCTGGTGTTCATCGGTGAACGTCATGCCGTCTTGCGCGGCAGCGACCGGCAGCAAGAGCAGGACCAACAGAAGGGCGGGAATGCGCATAGCGGCGCGACCGAGGCGCCGTATATGAGGGTGGCTCAATCCGTGTAGCCGTCGCCATCTGCGTCGTAGTCTTCCCGGATGTCATCCGGAAGGAATTTGCTGCTGCACCCCACCGTGTATCCGTCGGGCTCGACGAGCCACAATTTCAACCCCTCCGGCGCGCCGCCTACAAGGTGCCCTTGCAGTTGGCTCGGCTTGGGTTGGATGTCGCCGTTGAGCACACCTCCGAAGGCAGCCCATGCGCGCTGCCCGGTTTCGAAGTCTTGGACTTGGAAGACCTGGTAGTCGCCCTCGAGGACCCATTGGAAGGTTTCGCCGGCGCCGCGCGGCGCCACGCTTCCCGATGTACTGGTCCATTCCGTGATGGAGAAGGTCCACTGGTCGGGTGCGGTCTGGTTGGCGGTGATGGCGAATTGGGTGATGTACTGGGTGCCATCGGCATCCGTCCAGGATCGCGCCCCTCCCATGGGCTCTTGGTATTCGGGGTTCTTGCCGCCATCTGGCAGCATGGCGGGCTGTGGAATTCCCAGCAAAGTGAAGCTGCCGTCGTGCATGGTTTCGCCTCGACTGTACAGTTCTCCAACGTAGCGCACGCTGGATTCATCCTCGAGGAACCCGAGGGCCACGACGCCCAAGCCAATGAGGACCAGGGTAGCGGCAATGATGGCACGTGTTCGACGATTCATGCTATGCGTCGGCCTCGGGGTCGCCGGTTTTGTCCTTTGCGGAAGTCATATCGGCTTCCATGCCCGCCACACGGTCCTCCAGCATCCGCGTCCGGCCATCCAGCAGCCATAGGTAGATGCCCAGAGCAATGAACAGGGCGGCAAACGCGAGGAAAAACGTGGTGGCGTCAGAAATCATGCAGTCTCCAATGCATCGAGGCGGTCACGGAGTCGAAGGATGCGCAGGCGCTGCAACCAAATGTGCAGGAACAGGAGCACGAAGGCCACCATGCTGAATCCGATGATGGCCCCCACTTCGGCCCCCACGGCCGCATCGGGGTTCTTGCCGGGGCCGGCAATGTCCGGGTGCAGGCTGGTCTGCAGTACCCGGCTCGTGGCGAAGCTGAGTGGGACTCCGATGAAGCCCATCACGCCAAACACGGCGGCCAAGCGGGCACGCCGGTCGGCCCCATCCACGAATCGGCGCAGCAGCAGGTAGGCCGCGAACGCGAGCCACATGACCACGACCACGAGGACCTTGGGCTCCGAATACACGGTCGCCAACGGGGCTTCTCCGCTGCGGCCCCATTCTTGGATGCCCCAGAAGGTGCCGGTCGCGAGGGCGACGGTGTTGAACAGAAAGCCCACTTCAGCGGCCGATTGACCGACGGCGTCGTAGCGCAACTTGCGCTCATTGAGGTAGGCAACGCTGGCGGCAAAAACCACGAAGTAGGCCACGAAGCTGGTCCACGCGGCGGCCGGGTGATAGAAGAGAATCTTGCGCGTCATCGGCGCCGTGACATCGGGAGCGTAGGTCCAATCGGGTGCCACGAACCACGTGAGGTAGGCCAGCACAATCAAGGCGGCGACCGCGAGCCAAAGACTCGCGGTTCGAATGCCATTCACCACCCGTTCATCCATCCTCAATCGCCCTCCATGATGACTGGCCACAAGAAGGCCGCGACACCCGCCGCAACCAAATCGAAGCCTGCCATGAGCAAAAGCGGTGCCGTGATGGCCCCAATTCCTGCGCCAGCCAGGAGGGCCATGGTTGCCTGGACGCCCGCCAGAAGCAGGGGCGCGGCAACGGGAACCACCAGGATGGGCAGCAGCACCTCCCGCGCCGTGGCTTGCGCCGCCAGGGCCCCCGCGAGGGTGCCAATGATGGCCAATCCCAGCACGCCCAACAGAAACACGAGGGCCAGGGGCCAGGAGAGTCCGATGCCGAACAAGGCCGCGGCGAGGGCCACGGTGACGATGGCCAAGATGGCCAAGATGACGGCGTCCACGATGGTTCGGCTGAGTCCATGCAATCCATGGTCGACCGGCATGCTGCGCAGCCAGTCCAGGGTGCCGCGGTCAAATTCACTGGCCATGCCCCGGCCGGCCATGGCGGCAGCTCCGAAAACCAACGGCATCCACAAGACGGCCGTTGCGGCGCGCACCTCGCCTTGGAGGGTGGGGAAAATCCACACATCCAGGACCAGGAACAGCGTGACAAGAACCAATCCGGCGGCCAGCCCTTCCTTGCTCCGGCCTTCACGGCGGAAGTCCTTGGCCAGCAACACGCGCAAGCTCATGCGAGCCCTCCATCGCGCAGCTCCAGGGCGCGATCGGCGGTCAAGGAATCCTGGTGGACCGCGGCGACAATGGCGCCTTGGAAGGTGTCCAAACGCCCACGCAACCAATCGCGGCCCAATTCATCCAACGCGGTCATGGGTTCATCCAGAATCAGGAGCGCCGGTTTCATGGCGAAGGCAGTGGCCAACGCCAAGCGCTGCCTTTGGCCGCGACTGAGGTGATGGGCCGGCCGCTGGCTCAGCTTGGCCAAGCCGGCATCCCGCAGTGCCACCGCGGCATCGCCATGGGTCAACGTGCGGCCGTGCATGCGGGCCCCGAACCGCAAATGCTCAGCGGCAGACAACTCGCGGTACACGGGAGCATCATGGGGAACGAACGCCAAGTGCTTGCGCGCGGCAGCGCCGGTTGCGCCGGCAACGCGGACGGATCCCGAGGTGGGCCGCAGGGCGCCGGCAGCAATTCGCAGGAGAGTGGTTTTCCCGCTGCCGTTGGCCCCCCGCACCATGACTCGTTCGTCAGCCGCGACAACGGCGTCAATGGCATTGAGAACCCTGCGGCGACCAAAGCTGCGGGACACGCCCTCCAATTCCAACAACGCTACGACCCCTCGAAGCGACTCAAAATCAATGCGTTCTCGGCCATTTGCAGTCGCTTGTGGACGGCCGCTTTGCTGATGCCGAAGGCGGTAGCAAGGTCTTCCAGGTTGCATTGCCGCGGATCGGAGTAATAGCCCATGGCGATGGCCATGCGCAGGACCTCTTCCTGGCGCGGCGTCAAAATCCGTGCTCCCGCTTTCAGGCGCAGCTCGGGCTGGAATTCACCGACGTGAAGGAGCTTGAAATCATCGGCCGGAACCACACGGCGCATGTGTTTCGTGAATTCGTTGAAGGCCGCCAGCCCATCTGGGTTCGGGCTCATCACGCTGATCAGAATGTATCCCCCCTCGACGACGACCGGATGGAACACGGTTTCTGGGCCCAGCATCTGGATGGTGAGTTGAATGGGGTCGTGGCGCTGGTAGTACGACAGGACCGCCGTGCTGATTTCCACGCTTGCATAATCCTCGTTTTCCGAGAGGATTTCGTAGGTGCCGTAGCGTTTGGCAAACTCCCCCGTCAAGAACCGCCGGCGCACTTGCGGCTCTGCCAGGATGGTCACAATGGCCTTTTCCACGGGCGCATGGGCATCGGCACGCAGCAAATTCATGACAATGCGCATCTCTGGATGGGTGCGCGTAAAGCGGCAAAGCAAGTTGTCATCGCTGCGGATTTTGAAGACAAATTCCTGCAATCCAGGCACGCAATCCGCCGAGTTTCGGCGCCCATAAAAGGTGGACGCAGACGGCCAAAGGTGGATTTGTCAACGTTTTGGGCCGGTTTGGGGTTGACGCTTCCACGCCCGGCGCCGCTCAAGTCATATACGGGGTTTCATGGCCCGGTGTATGCGCGTCCAACTGGCGGTCATTGTGTTGGCCGTGCTCGTGGCAGGATGCCTCGACGCCAGCGGCACCGGCACGGATGGGGCACAACCCATTGCCAAAAGCCCGCTGCATGGACGGGTCCTGACGGAAGCGTTTGTGCCCATCGCCGGCGCCACCGTCCAGCTGGAAAACCCAACGGCCATCCTCGACGATGGCACCGTGGTGCCCGGCACGCAAACGCTGGAAGCCACGACCGACGCCGAAGGGGCGTTCACCTTGAACTCGTTCCCCGGGACCTACCCGTTGCGCGTGGAGGCCGATGAATTCGTCATGCACGAGGCGAACGTGACGGTGCCAGGTGACAACTTGACGATCACGCTTGCGGCCGCGAACATCATCGTGCCGTACTTCGAATCGACACCGTTTGATGGATACATCGAATGCGCTCTGGAAGCCTTCATCATCACGCCATCGTGCGATACCGCATCGACGACCTTTGGTGGCCCCGGAGCCTTCCAAGACGACAGCGTGTTTTCCATTGAATTCGGCAAGGCCTGGCAAACCATTGTTTTGGACGTGAGTTTTGACGGCACCGACCACCCCGGCATCGCGGGCATGCGTGCCAGCGCCTACGGGGCCGATGGAAGCGCTGAGGTTTTCGACTACGAACGGATTCACCAAGAATGGGGCCCCGGCCCCTTCACGCTGCGCATCGATGTGGGCGCCGATTACGGCGATGACGCGTTGGCCCCCATCGGCGCAGGCGAGATTCGGTTCGAATTCTTCCCCCA
>JBFJWV010000118.1:0-4990 GCA_041623515.1 Thermoplasmatota archaeon
CCCGTCAAAGTCATCACGTACAGCGGCCGCGACAGCGACACCATGCCGCCTGTATGGGTTGCCAAGGACGCCGATGAAGGCGTCGTAATCGGGGCCAGCATCCAATCGGCGGCCACCGCGACGGAAATCGGGGCCACTGGCGTGAACCGCCAACCTTGGGCCAACGCACCGTTCGTCCCTGGACCGTTGGCCGACTACATGGACTCCCAGTTCAAATTCTTCAACAACCAAAAGGTCGAAGACACACCGATTTTTGCTGGACTGAACTACTTCTTGACCCACGCGGCCCGCGGCGGCGACGCCGATGACACGGCGCTGTTGGGTGAGAAGCGGGACGTGCGCGCCTGGTTGAGCTGGCTGGAACGCCGGGCTCACGGCGACGTCCAAGCCATCACCACACCCATCGGATTCTTGCCGTTGTTTGCGGATTTGCAGCGCATCTTCGACCAAATCATTGGCAAGGACTACACCGAGGATCTGTACAACCGCCAGTTCAGCCTCTACGTGGACAACATCATTGCGCGCATTGAATTGCAGGAAGAAGCGTACGGAAAGGAGGCCCAATGTCCTCCCCGCATCTTCGAAATTTACGCCGAGCAAAAGGCAGGTTTGCAGGAGCTCAAGAAGCGGTTTGGCTCCATCATCACCCCCCAGCAACTCATCGAGGCCGGCGGCATCGCATGAGCAAGCAGGCGGCGAAGGCAGCAACCGGATGGATCACCATTCTTGTTGCCACCGTCGCCTTGTCCGGGTGCGTTTCCGAGGTGCAAGTTCCGGATGAAGGCCGCGACACGTGGTTCGCGTTCGGCTCCCATGGTTTGGAAGAGCAAAGCAGCACCAACGAGCAATTCCCTGTCAATTGGGGTTGGCAAGACTATGCAGGCGGCATTGCGCCGCCTTCGTGGTCAAGTGGTTCGTTTACGGCGCCAGCGTACGTGACGGAGGCCACGCTGACCATCACGTTCCACCTGCGCAATGTGGGCTCCGTTGACGCACCCGTTCGCCCGTTCAGCCGGCCTCCGCTCACGGCGTGGTTTGGCGTCGATGACAGCATCATCGAGCACGTGTTCGCTGAAGGTCCGGCGGCTGCCACCGATGACGCGGTCACCGCCATGTGGGAACTGCGTCTGCCCGAGGGCGGAATGTACGTTCCGGAAGACGGCGTGCTGCGTGTGTTCGTGGGCTCGTATTACGGGCACTACGATGGCGTCCATCTGGATGCATCAAGCAGCCGCTTGGACGTGCATTTGGAGCCGGCCATCGCACTCCCGCCGGCCACCTCGAGCCAGGAGGCGACCGTGCAAGTTGCTGGAGCTGCGTGCATTGTTCGCGACCCGTCCGGCAACGTCGACGCTACGGTGCGAGGCGCCGCCATTGCGGCACACCAGTTTGCTTTGGATCCCAGTGCCGTGGGGCTCCAGGTCGACGCGTCGACGCTGGGCGGCGACATGGACTTCTGGATTCAAGACGCGGCGGGCAACCAAGTCGCCCATGCGCTGGGCCCTGGAAACCAAGAGACCATCACTCTGGGCCCCGCTTCCTTGGTTCATCGCGACGGACCTTGGAGCGTCCATGCGTACGCATGCAGCCTCACGGATGGCACGATTGATTTGACTATTCGTCAGTTTGGCTCGCCGGAATTCCCTGGGTGACGACCACTTCGTAGGCCAAATCGGCAGCCTGGCAGGCCCGTACTTCCAGACGCAGGGTTTTGCCCCGAATTTCTTCCATGGCTTCGCCTGCAAAATGAATTCCTTCGTCGGCGCTTGGCGTGTGGCCACCGCCTAGGATGCGCGTTCCATCGTACACATCCAGGTCCAAATCGCTGGGGCCCGCGGGCGTTTTGCCCACGGATGCGGCATGAAGGAAGGCGGCGTCCGAGGCAATTTCGATGCTGTGCACTTGCTGGCTCACGCCATCCACTCGCGTGCACGTGGCCCCATCGGCGCCATGGAGAGTGCCCGTGAAAATGTCCGGTTCCAGCTCCGTCACGTCCTCCACGGGATCCACATTGTACTCTTGGGTGGCCAAGGTCACGGCGCTTGCCGTGTCGCCACCAATCAGGATGTCCACCATGCCTGCATCGGAAGGCCCGTTCATGTTGACAAAGAGCAACAAACGGATGCTTTCGCCGGCAGGAATGTAGACTGGCAAGCGGGGCCCCCAGTCAATGGCAATGGTGGTTTCAAACGGTTCTCCGGTTTCGATGGCGCCCCCGCCCTCAATGGCCAGGACGGGCATGCTCTGCGTGCTGCCCAGCCAGGCCACGTAGCCAAACGATGGATCCACGACTCCGGGAGCGTCGCTGCGCAAAAACAGCTTCAACGATGATTGGGACGGCAGCAGCAGCGTGGGTCGTTCCACGGGCGGAGAAAGCAATTCAAGGGGGCTTCCGCCGCCGGTCGTGGCGGTCGCAAACGTGGAGAATCCGCCGACGGCGCGCATGGAGCCCTCCAACACGGTTTCGTTGCTGAGCCCACCTGCGTGCAAAAACCAAGTTTGGGTGACCGGTTCCTGCAGGTCTGGAAGGATGGTTTCCAGGACGTCGTCAATCGCTTCGTCATCGGCACTTTCGTCAATGCCTGCGGGGTCTGTCGATGTTGGCTCGGTGCAGCCGGCCATCGCCGTCGACGCCACAAGAATTGCCACCAACCACGGGCTCTTCATGCCTCCATGATTGCAGGTCGGAATACATCACGTTTTGCGAGCATCTATGAAGCGTCCCATGCTGCCAAAACCCATGGAGAAACGCGCCCTCGTTGTCGAAGGAGGCGGCATGAAGGCGGCGTATGCGAGCGGCGTGTTGACGGCCTTCGAACATGCCGGATATTATCCGTGGGATTTGGTCGTGGGCACCAGCGCGGGCGGCGCGATGGCGGCCTGGTACAGCGCGGGCCAAGCGGAATTCGCGGAAGGTACGTTCCCGTACGCGGAAGATCCTCGAATCATGAGTTACCGGCGGTGGTTGACAGGCCGCGGACCGTTGCTGGACCACGAGGCGCTGATGACCGTGATTTACCAGGATGAGCATCCCCTGGACATCACGGCTTTGCGGAAGGCCCGGTGGCCGGTCATCGTCAACGCGGTGGACGCCGAGACCGGCGAGGTGCATTACCATGACATCCGCAAGGGAGACACGATGGCGTGGCTCAAGGCGACCGGTCGCTTGCCCATGGCCTCTGGCCCACCGGTCATCATTGACGGCCGGCCCATGCTTGACGGGGGCACCGTGGACCCCATTCCCATTGGTTATGCCTTTGACCAAGGCGCCTCCCACGTGACGCTGATCACCAACAAGCCCATTGGATTTCGCAAACCCGACCCGCGCCCCATAGTCGCCATCGCCTCCCGTCAATATCCGGCCATTCGCGAGGGCATGCAGCAGCACCAGGCACGCAAATGGCAAGGCGTGCAAGCGGCGCTGCATCCGCCCGAAGGACGATCAGCAGACGTGATTGCTCCCAGCAAGCCAACGCGCATCACGCGGCTGGGCCGTAACCGCGAAGACATTGACGAAGCCATTGCGTTGGGTCGCCATGATGGCCGCGCATTTTTGCAACAACAGGACCTTTGAAAGGGTCCGTACTGGCCGGTTTGTGGAGGTCCGCAATCTCGGTCGCATGGAATACGGTGCATGCCTGGAATTGCAGCATGCACTCCGCGATGCGGTCCAGGCGGGAGCCGACGATGTGGTGCTGGTGGTGGAGCATCCCCCCGTAGCCACTCTGGGGCGTCGTGGAGAGCCTTCGGACGTGTTTGATCCCACGCTCCCCACCTTTTCCATTGAACGGGGCGGAAAAGCCACGTATCACGGCCTGGGGCAGCTTGTTGTGTACCCCATTGTTCACCTGGGCGAAGGAAACCGAGACGTCCGGGCTTGGGTTCGGCATCTTGAAGGGTTTCTGATTGGCATGCTGGCCGAATTCGGCATCGAGGCGGAATCGCGGGTTGACAGCCCTGGAATATGGACCAAGCAGAGCGGCAAGAAGGTGGCCAGCATCGGGATTGCTGTGCAAAAATGGGTGAGTTTCCACGGTATTGCCATCAATGTCACCCTCAATCCCGCCGAATTCGAACGCATCGATCCGTGCGGTCTGGGCGCTGCAGTCATGACCAGCATGGCGCTCGAGGGGGCTACGGAAGTCAGCTTGGAAGACGTGCGGACGTGGGTCATGGCCAAGGCCGAAAGCCATTTTTCCACATTTGCACAACCGCAAACATTACGCACATAACGGCTTGCAGTGAATATTGAGGTTGTGCACCGGCCATGATGCATACTCGCGTCACATAATATTGTGATGCGTGCAGGTGTGAATCTTGGCGGCGGTAGGCGTTACCGTGAATAGCTGCGTAATGACCGAACGTCCGAACAAAATGAGCCCCAAACCGGGGGGGTTTTGAGCCGAATTTTCGGTGGATGCCTTGGATGCCCACGCGCGTTGCTTTGTACACCCGCGTGTCGACCGAAGATCAGGCCAAAGAAGGCTTCAGCCTGGATGCGCAGCTGGACCGCTTGCACAAATTCGCGGAAGCGCAAGGCTGGGAGGTTGCAGGCGAGTACGTGGATGAGGGACACAGTGGCCGCACCACGCGGCGACCGGCGTATCAGCAAATGTTGGATGAGCGCGAGCGTTGGGACACCATCCTGGTTCTGAAGATGGACCGCATTCACCGCAATTCCCGAAATTTCATGGCCATGATGGATGCCTTGACACGGGATGACAAGGGATTCGCTTCCGTCACCGAGTCTTTGGACACGGCCACCGCCATGGGGCGATTCGTCATGGACATCATCCAGCGCATCGCCCAATTGGAATCCGAGCAAATCGGAGAGCGCGTGTTCGTTGGTATGGATCAAAAGGCCAAGACATCAGGGGGGAGCTTGGGAAAGCCAGCTCCATTCGGATACGCCTACGGGCCAAATTCCATCCTGGTGCCCGTACCCGAGGAGCGCAAATGGGTTACTGGGATCTTTGAACGCTTTCTCAGG
>JBFJWV010000119.1:0-4972 GCA_041623515.1 Thermoplasmatota archaeon
AAGGCTTCCAAGGCCGCCGCCGTGTCGACGGACGGCTGGTCCGTGTTTTCAGCCAATGCCTGGAACCCGACGATGCGGCCGTTGTTGTACACGCCCAGGAATCGGTCCCGCAGGCGGTCTTGGGGGCCCAACGAAGCTCCGCTGCCGGCAACAATCCCGGCCACATGGGTTCCGTGCCCGGCTTCATCCACGACCACGTCCGGAATTTGGACGCCCCGTACAAGGCCATTGGATCGGTCGGCGGCGATGTTTGCTGCCAGGTTTCCGGCCTGGAAGTCCGGGTGCAGGGAATCGACGCCGGTGTCCACCACCAAGACGGTGGGTCCGCTGCGCTGGTTTCCCGTGGCCTCGACGACGCGGTCCGCCTCGATGGTCGGCACGGAGCGGTCCAAGTGGAGTTCAAAGATCTCGTTGCGGGTTACGGTGCCTCCGGTCAAGTCGGCGAGCAACTGGGCTTGACGGGGGGTGGCCAGGAAGTTGGCCATGCCCAGGTTGTCGTACGTGTGGAACGGCAATTCCAGCGCGTCCAGAGTGCTTATGGCGTCCGGCAATTCCCCTCCGGACCAAATCCAAACCGCTGGTTCCTCGGGCGGCAACGGGGCAAACAGCGCCGACGCTGAGGGGACAATAAGCAACGCAACGATCGCCACAGCTTGCCAGTGCACAGATGCCGAATTCCGTCCTCGTGTTAGGAGCTTGTTGTCGCCTGCTTCCAAACGGTCATCATTTCTTCGGGAGATGCATTGGACCGGATTCCTTGCACGTCCATGTGGCACGGCGCGGCGTCCAGGCCGGCTTCGGCCATGGCGCGCAGGAGGTGTGCCCGTCGCGGCATGGAGGCGCCTCCCAGCTTGGAATGCAGGGTGGGGACGTGGTGCCAGAATGGCGCAGCGGAGGCTTCGGCCACCAGGACGGGCAGAAGCCCCTCGGTATCCTTGTGGGCCGAGGCCGCGTCCTGGTCCGCCATTGCCTGCACCATTTCCGGGTCGTGCAGGGGTCCCGTCCACAGGGGTCCAGCTCCTGCATCGCTCCATGCAGCGCCACCGGTGTGTTCGTCCATGGTGACGAAGCCCAAGCGGGCTCCAGCTGCATCGGCGCGCGCGCGTCCGTCGGTGACGCGCATGACCACACGCATCCAGTGGCCGCGTGCAACCGCCAAGACGGGGGCGGCCGCACGGTCAAACCGACCGGCGGACCGAACGACGCAGCCCATGAGAATGCGCAACCCCACTTCCGTGCGCCATTCCGGCTTGTGGAGAGGCTCGGCACCATACCGGCGCCGGCACGCCTTGGCATAGGTTCCACTGAGGGCACCCGTGTCCGTGGCGGTGATGCAAACCAAACCGTCGTGACGCACCGATGCCAGGGCTGCGTCGAGGAATGGCATGGGGCTGCCGAAGGGGTCGACGTCAATGATGTCGAACCGCCGGGACGCTAGGAATCCGTGGGCATTGCCGTGCCGGATTTTCAGCCGGTTGCGCGGAATCTCGTTCTGGCCCCGGGCCTCCTCCATGGCCGCGATGGCGTTCGGGTCTCCATCGTTGGCGTGCACAATGAGTGGCGCATCCACTTCGCGTGCAATCCGGAGGCTTCTGGCGCCAGCGCCGGCGAGCACATCGGCAACATCCAATTCGCGGCCTTTGCGCACGCATTCCGCGCGGACCAAACGCACGGAGAGGTCCCGATTGAGTCCCATGCCGGGGTTGTAGAATGGAACGTCGCGGTCCCGGGTGCCGGGCCCGCTCTGCGAACCGCTGGCCACAGGAGGGCAGAGAATCGTGGACCCTTCGACAATGGGTCCGTCCACCATGGGCCTAGTAGTACGTGGTCTGCAGGTGGTCCTTCATCAGCTTCTCAATCTTGTAGGGAAGCAGATTCTTGTTGACTGCAGTGACTTCCAGGATGCGCACGTCGTCGCGGCGGCGCAGGTCTTGCAGGAGCGGGTTGCGGCTCTTCTTGTGAAGGGTCATGATGACCGGCTTCGGGCAGTCAAGTGCTTCCTTGACGGCCTTGTTGAACTCCTCGCTGTGCATTTCCATCTTGCCGACTTCGTCAATGATGATGATGTCAATGTCCTCGTCGGCAATGGACTTGCGAATGGCGCCAACGCCAATGCGGTCCAAAACTTCCGTGTCAACGAAGTACAGGCCGTCGTCGGTTTCGGTCTTGTTGCGTTCGCAATTCTCGCGGGTCCCGAACTCCTTGCTGGAGAAGACTTCCTTCTCCCCGGTGTCCCAGTCTTCCACGTAGAAGCCGATGCGTTCGCTTCCATCACCTGGTCGATAGGCGCGGGTAATCATTCCGCCGACTAGGAAGTCGTCCCTCTCCAATTTGCGGCAGATGGCCGCTAGAGTTGCTGTTTTCCCAACGTTCGGGAGGCCAGTGATCCCGATTTTTGGCATTCGTTCCCGCATGACTCCGTCTACCCCGACAACTCCCCATATGCCGTGATGCCATTAAAGCGCACGGCTACGGCCGCGAAGGCGGTTTGCCCACCGCATCGTGGTGCGTGTCCCAGAGAGACATGGCTTGCGTGAGGCGAGCTGTTGGGCTGTAGAGCATGTAGCGACTGCAGCGGTTGGCCTCCACGAGGCCGCGGGAGACGAGGCGTTTGAGGTGCTTGGAGGCCGTCGGGCTGCCCATTTGCAGCCGCTCGCAGATGCCTCCTTGGTGGATGCCGGGGTTGCTGCCCACGGCGCGGGCGATGCGACGGACGGTGGGTTGTTCCAGCAGCATCCATGCGGTGCGGACCCCGGCCTCGGGGGTTCCAGCAATCCAGTAACGATGCCGGTTGCCATCGCGGCACGACACGGCTTGGGAGCTGCGCTCCAGGTGCTGCAAGTGGTAGACCGCAGTGCCCCAGGCAACGTCCATCTTACGGCGAACTTCTTGGATGGATGCGCCGGGGTTCTGGGCGATGAATTGCAGGATTCGCGCCCGCGTGGGGTTTTCCAGGTCGGGGGTCAGTCGAAGCCGGCTGGTGGCTCCCCAGAAGAGCATGTTGAGCGGGCCGGCCAGGAACGTCATGATGCGGCCGGGTCCCACCAGCCACCATTTCGCAGCAATGCCAACCAGTGCCGCGGCCGAGGCGCCCACGGCCATGGCTTCGAGTCCACTCGAGGCGCGCTCGCTGGCTTCCTTGGATGATTGGCTGCTTGTGGCACGGTAGTCCAGGTTTTGGTTGGAGTCGACCCGGGTGAGGTCGCGGTTCCCGTCCGTGGCGATGCACGTGCCCACCGCGCACACTTCGGCGGCACCACGGGGCAATCCATGGCCCGTGTCAAGCTGCAACTGCACTCCTGTATCCGGGAGAACGGGTGCAAGCAATTCGTGATCGAGGTCCACATCAACCGGCAAACCGTGCGCTGCCGGAGCAAGAAGAAGAATCAGGAAGGATGTCCACCACCTGTTGATTAGCATGTACCCTTAGGTCGCATGCGCGCGTACATGGGCAACTTGGTGAATGGCCGGAACGGTGTCCGCGGGGGGTTCAGTTTCCGGGCGTATCGAGACAGTTCGCGCCCGTATCGCGTCCGGTTGCCGGGCGTATCGCCAGGGGCTATATTCTCCCCAGGGCCAAGTGGGGAGTGGTGACAAACACCATGCGTACCAAACAAACGAACTCCACCAAGCGCTTCCGCTTCTGGGCGCGCGCCAGCGTTGGCTTCCTGTCTTTGCTGGTGCTCGCTGCAGCACCGTCACAGGCCCTGGGCCTCCCCTCCACCGACTTCATCGACCAAAGCCTCGGCGTCTCGACTCCGCTGGGCAGTGCGGATGCCAGCGTCCAAAATGGCGCGGCGCACGCCTGCGCTGACTTGGCAGCTCCCAGCCTGCCCGCGTTGCCCGTTGCTCTGCCCGTTGCCATCCCCGACGTTTCATCCGCCGTGGATCTGAGCGTTTCCACTTGCGTGGATGCGGATGCCAACAGCGCCATCTCTGACGCCACATCCTTGGCGGAAGAAACGGCCAACGGGGCCGTGGACCAAGCAGACGGCATCCTTGACCGGGTGCTTGACCAGGTCCGCAGCGCCTTGGGCGGCATCTTCGGCCTGTTCTGAACCGGTCGCCCGGTCCTTTTCCCCTCTTTCCATCCCATCCGAATGAACCCGGCGGAGGACGTTCGCGTCCAGGCTCACTCAAACGCGCCACCCCCCTCGAGCCATCCGCCCGCCGCAGTCTTGGTGCATGCGCACACCACACACCTGGCGACACCTGTCGCCGTTCATCGCCAAGGCTGCGGCGTATCCCTATCCATTGGGCGTGCCATCTCTGCTTGTGTCGGAGCGAAGTGAGTTGCTGCAACAGCACATCATGCGTGCGTTGTTGCTGCGTCCCGGCGCTTCGGCTGTTTTCTTGACCAACGTAACGGGAGCGCGACGCCAGGCGGTGGACGATGCCTTGTACCTGATGCTGCGCGACGGTTCCCTTGTTGACCGCGGCAGCGGCCGTCATCACGCATTTTACCAAGCCAATTCCGGCGCCGGCCCCACGAGTTTGCTGCGGGGTGCCGCCCTGGGCTTGCTCAACCTCATCAGCCGGGGCGATGGCGCGGCCTTCGCTGACTTGGTGGCCGAAACCGGGCTTTCCAAATCGGAGGTGAGTCGGCTCGGGTCACGCTTGCAAGAAGCCGGCGTCGTCGAACCCCTGCGGGTCGGCACCAGTTTGTTCTATGTCATGGTCGCCAGTTGAAGCCGGCCAAGACCAACTCCAAAAGGGGGACTCCAACCCGTCGTGACTTCGTGGCCTAGTTTTGTGCGTCGCGGTTTGGCAGCAGCGGTGCAACCACATCGATGGCGCGGACCACGTGCGCCATCCATGGCTCGACCCGGGGGTCATCCAACGGACTCAAATCCATGGCGTACACGCCGTGGAGGCGATCGGCCCAGCCTGCGAACATGCACAGGTCTTGCCAGGCACGCGTCCACGGGCCCAGTGCGTGACGAACCTGCCGCTGCACATTGACCGGTAAGTC
>JBFJWV010000120.1:0-4971 GCA_041623515.1 Thermoplasmatota archaeon
ACAACCGGCCAGCAAGAACGTCACGGCGGCCAAGGCAACGAAGGTGCGCATGGCACGCAATCAGCGGGGGTCCTTATTGAGTTGTGGTCACAGCGGCTGGGTGCGCCGGTTGCTCACGAAGGCATCGATGATCGCCGCTTCCGCTTCACCCCACGCAATCGGGATTTGCTTCCAACTGTCGCTGCGCAAATCTCCGATGGCGTAAGCACCCGGAATGGTTTGGCCACTCGGGTCCATGATTCGCCCCTCTTTGTCCGTCACGACGAATCCGTTGTCATCCAATTGCGCCCCGATTTGGGTGGCGTGTTCGTTGTTGACCTTGTACCAGCCCATGGAAATCCAGGCCTTGTCGAACAGCTCGGTCGTGCCATCGTGGAAGACGATTCCAAATTGGCCGTCCTTGATTCCCGTGAATTCTTTGATGCTGGATTTGAGCACGGGAATGCTGCGCCGTTGCAAGCGATGGGCCATGTCGTCCCAATGGCTCTCGTCATGTTTTCCTGCATCGGGGTGGCCGAGGTTGCAGGCGGCCACGACGACCGTATCCGCGCCGAAGTTTTCCTTCAAGCTTGCGGCGATGCTCGCCGCATTGGGCCCACACCCCAGGACGGCAACCCGCTTGTTCTCCACGGTGTGTCCGTCGCAAAGGAGGCAGTAGTCGGCCAATCCTTTGTTGGCGTAGGGCAGGATGGCTTCAATGTCCCGTTTGCGAAATTCCCCCAACTGGGGCTGGCCGTCCACGGTGCCCGTCGCCAGCACGAGGACTTTGGCCGATTCACTGATTTCCCCATCCGGGCCCTTCGCATGGAGGAGAAACCCTTCATCGGTCCGTGCAACGCGTGTGACCTCGGTTTTCTCATGGATGGTGACGAATGCACGGCCGACGTCCGCTTCGTATTCGTGGATGGCATCGTACCCTTTGGCCACGATGTCGCGTCCGTTTTCATTGTAGCGCCCCGGCAGGTTATCCACGCGCGGGGACCAATAGATGCGGCTGAATTGACGGCCTTTGTCGAACAGCACCGCCGTTCGGTAAAGCAGCGCGGCTTTCCACGCTGCGTGGGCACCTGCTGGACCGCCGCCGATGACGGCAACGTCGTGCATGGCTCAGAATGCGGCCCAGTCATTGAAGGGCTTTGGGCTCAGGGCCGACGGCTTTGGTTGAGGCTCCAATCATACCGCAGAAACGTCACGCGGGGTGCGTTGTCGTGGACCCACTTTGCGTCGTCGACGGGTGCGTGGCGGGCCCAGGTTTCCACGATGCCTCCCGTGGTCTCGAAATCCTGTTTGTACCACTTGAAAATGCGATTCAGACGCAGCACACCTTGCTCACGATCGAGTGTGTACCCGCTGCCGGGCTGGCACGAGCTCGCCGCCGCCTGGTCCAATTCCGCTTCGAGGTTGTCACCATGGAAGACGCCCCCGCGCAGGGGCGGGCACCCGCAGCTGGCGCATACCAAGGCAAAGTGCCCACGGGGGTCTCGCCTCAGGTGGGGTTTGATGAGTTTGAATTCCAGCCCGTAGAGACTGACCTTGCGTCCCGCGACACGCACGGGCGTGAAGAAGAAGAACCACAGCCAGACAAGCGGGTTTCTCAGCGTGGCCCAGGCGCCGCGGTTCCACAAGCGTCGGCGCACGCAATCGAGCGTCGCGATGTTGTACGCGTTGAGCAGGAACGCGTAGGCATCCGCCTGGTTCATGCCCTCGAGGTCCGCCGTTGCCACGACGTGAAGTGCGTCGTTCAGTTCGAGCCCGGAGAGTGCCGTGCTGTAGTCGACATTGCCGTCGGCATCGACAGCCCGGTGCAACAAGGCGTCAGCCGATTCCACGGGCGTCCAATTCGGCCCTGTCACTTAGGCGTAGGCGTCTGTGCCAACGCAAGCTTTAGCACAGTTCACGCGCAAGCGGTGTTCATGCGTGCGTTGCTTGTTGCGTGTGTCATTGCCCTGGCCGGGTGCGCGGATGCTCCGGCGGACCCAGGCGGGTCCCGCGGTGGCGACGGGGCCGATGCCGGCGAGTCAGTGGAAGATGTACGCAATGGCACCGGGAAGTTTGCGGAGTATGGAGTCAACGGCGACCCCTTTGTTGGCAACCCGGATGCGGCGGTGCAAGTGATTTCGTACGAAGCACCGGGCTGCAGCAATTGCCGGTTTTACCACTTCAATGAGCTTCCGAAGGTCCTGGCCGAATATGCTGACACCCAGCGCATCGGCTACCATTTCTTGCAGTTCCGCGTGGGCTACGCCTACGACATCACGGGTGGCATTGCGGCAGAATGTGCATTTGCAGCCGGCGGCACGGCGGCGTACAATCACATCATGGACCTGATTTTCGGCGATCAGAGGGAATCGCGCCTTGATGATTACTTGCAGGACACGGCCGATGCGTTTGCGTTGGATGCGACGGCGCTGCAGGCGTGCTACGACAACCGGGACACGGAGGATGAGGTTTGGGCGGACATCAACGGCGGCTACGATTCGGGCGCCGGCTGGAACCCGGGTTTTGCCGTCATTGGACCGGATGGGGTCGAATTTGTGCGCGGCTCCAGTGGGCCGGCTGAGGCCATCGAGCGCGCCCTGGCCTAATCACGCTGTGGCTGGGTCGTAGGTCCACACGAAGCCTTGTTCAGCCAATTCACGCGTCACCATGCCGTCTTCCTCGAGGCGCTGCAGACCAAGTGCCATTTCCAAGCCATCCAATCGCGTCTCCTGGAGCAAGGAGGTGTAATCCATGGGCTTGTCGGCGCTGCTCAGCACTTTGAGCAGGCGGCGTTTCAAGTTCGGCACGGGCCACTGATGGACCATGTTGCATCAAAAGGGCTCCCGGCCGTTACCCTATTGTCGAGAACGCGGGCGGGTCCGATTTCGGCCCGTTTCGCGTCAAAATCTTACTTCCACATGAAATCGCGCTTCGCCTGAATCTATCCAATCGGCGTGTACATGTTCAGTTTTGGAATGAACATGTTGAAGTTCCGGTCGGCTGCTGAGCCCCTTGGATGCGGGATGCAACGGGTCCAGAAATCCTCGAAGAGGACGACTTGACCACCCAACAATGCCAGCAAGCCTACCTGTAACTCAGGGGCAATCTGGCCGGCCGCCCCAGGCGCAGACGGAGTCATGTTCCCAGGCGTCAATCGTTTAGTCTCAGCAGGTCCATGTGCGACCCATGCGGCCCCTGCTTCTGCTTGCATTGTTTGCCCTGCCCTTGAGCGGCTGCCTCGACACGGTGTTGGGCGAAGTGGTCCTTCCAAAAACCCTCGACTTGCAGGTCCGCTACGAAGGCAGCGAAGGCTTGGATGGTGTGACGTACAGTGTGCAAGTGGCGGACCCGGAAGGCGCGTTGTTGATTGATGAATCTGGCGTGCTGGAGCCCGGCACTGAAGTGCAATTGAACACCGTGTTCGAGTTTGTGGGCCCCTACACGCTCACTGTGGACATTTCCCATCCCAGCGGGTTTGACGTGTCGCGGTCGCTGACCTGGGACTTCAACATCATTTGCCGCGACGTGGATCACCTTGCCGTAGCGGCCGTCTTCGAGGACGATGGCATCGAATGGGAAGCGACGGACACGGGCTCTGTCGTATGCATCTAAGCGTCGTGAAACGCTCTGAAAGTGGCCCCGCCCGAATTTGAATCGGAGTCCGCAGCTCCCAAAGCTGCAAGGATACCAAACTACCCCACGGGGCCCCGTGGTGGCTTGCGCCGAGGGCGGCCGACTTGGGCCCCCCTTATGAAGGGGTGGGCTCCACGCGGCTGAAATTGCAGCAGCGGCCATCCGACGTTTGTCCCAACCTCGCCTTAAGGGGTCCTGGGCGTCGCGATTCCATGAAGTGGTTGTTGCCCTTGCTGGTCCTGGCCTTGTCCGGGTGCGTGGAAGCCCCCGTTGTCGACGCCTCGGCGCCCGTTGATCAAGCCGAAGCGAGCCCCGCTTGTGAGCCCCGCCAAGTCCTCGGCACCGTGCTTGAGCACCGGGGTTTGGAAGAGCGCGAAATGGAAAACGAGGGCTTCCAGGTGGATGGGGCTTGCCGCCAAGTCACGGTTCATGTGACTTCCGAAAGCACGTGGGTCGGGGACATGGAACTCCACGTGGAAAGTCCAAGCGGCGTCCGCCACTATCTGATGCTCGGGGCCGCCGCGCACCAACCACACGTGGGCCACGTCAACGGTGGCTACTGGGCAAGCGACGTGATCGTGGACGCGGAGCCTGGCCTGTGGCTGGTTCGCGCGAAGGGTACAGGGTCCTTCGAATTTCACGTCCAGGGCTTCCAGGCGTAGCCGGTAGCTTTTCCCGGTCCAACGGGAATGGAATGCCGTGCCCATCTGGAGCGATACCGATTTCTTGGCCGCTGTTGAAGCGGGAAGTTTCAAAGCAACCCCCTGGCGGCCTGACGATCTGACCCCCAATGGCTTGGATTTGCGCATCGCCCACGTGCAAATTGTTGGCCAAACCGATGAACCCACGTCGGAGGGAACGGTCAAGATTCCCGCCGGCGAACGGTTCGTCATTGGAACCGAAGAATTCCTGGAAATGCCCCAAGACGCGGTGGGCAGCTTGTGGATTCGCAGCAGCTACGCACGGCGCGGAGTTCTGGCCAGTTTTGGCAAAGTGGACGCGGGTTTCCATGGGAATCTCACCGTTGGATGCTTCAACGCCAGCCACGAAACCATTGAAATCCCGGTGGGCGACCGCTTCTGCCAAATCGTGCTGGAAGACCTCAAGTCGCCGCCCCAGGCGTCCTATGCCGACAAGTCCGGCAACTACCAAGGCCAAACGGGCGTCACGTTGGCCAAGAACTGATGGATCTGCCGGAGCTGCCGACGGTGGGTGGCAGCCCGTGCGAGAAGCACAACTGCAGTTTGTGCTGCTACGACATCGAGTTGATTCTCACAAACGACGACTTGGCCAGGCTGCAAACTGCACGTCCGGGGGAGGATTTCTGGTTCCAAGCGGACGATGGGTACATCCAACTGC
>JBFJWV010000121.1:0-4948 GCA_041623515.1 Thermoplasmatota archaeon
GCACCGCCGAGACCACCCATGACTTGCCCGTGAACGGCGCTCCAGTATGCGGCGCGCTCTTCGCGGTCAGGGATGGGAACCGTGCTGTAATCTTCAGCGACCTTCTGGATGTAATCCAAATCATGGCCCACTTCTTCGTAGGCTTCCGACTGGACCGCTTCCAAGGTTTCTTCCACATCATCGAGGGCGGTGACGCTGCGTTGGCTCAAGTCAAGGGCCGCTTGGATGAGTCGGACTTGGGCCGTGTCAACCAGAGCGTGAACTCCATCGATGTGGGCCTCGGCCGTTGCCAGGTGGGCTTCGACGGTGGCATCCACGGTGGCATCGGCCAGCGCGGTGGCGAAGGCCAAGCGGAACGTGGTTTCGCTGATGCTCTGGGCAACCAGGGCGTTGCTGGCGTCCAGGTGGCTCTGGGCCATGGCTTGCACTTCGGCCACGGTGGCGTCCGCGTCGGCTTGCAGGGAGGCCTTTGCGTCATTGAGGGCCGCCAATTGCAGGGAACTCTCGGCGCGCACCAAATCCAGTGCGGCCACGGAATCGTCCAGGATGTCCTGCAACTCGGCGGGCGATGCGCCGGCGGCTTCCTTCAAAGAAAGGAGACCCTTCGTCGATGATTGAATGGCATCAATGCGGAATGCTGCATCTGCCTGAACATCGGAGATGGTCGCGTCGAGGGCGGCCTGTTGTTCTTCGGTGGTTTGCAAGACCCATGCCACTTGCGCATCGACGACGTCTTCGACGTCCGCGTTCGCGTCAACCAGTTGGGCTTCGAGTCCGGCGACGTAATTGTCCACCGTGGCTTCCAGATTGGTCTGCACGGTTGCTGCGTCGCTGAGCGTTGCATCAATGCGGTCCTGGGCATCGGTGGCAATCTGCGATGCAATGCTGCCGCCCTGGGTTTCCAGGCTGGAGACCGTGGATTCCACGGCAGATACCAGTGCAAGGGATTGGTCGAGGGCCGCATCGGCGTCGGCTTGAACGTCGCTGAATACGGAATCCGCGGCACCAATGAGTGCATCGGCGTGCTCGAATGCCGCCTCCGCGCCTTCCTCGTGGGGTTGCGCGGTGCTCTGCGGATCCGCGTCGGACAGCGCATCCAGGGGGTTGACGGGAAGTCCACTTCCCAGCCCGCCGGTCAAGGCATCCAATTCGCTGGGCAACAGTTCCTGGCCGGCAGCTGCTTCGATTTCCCCGACCAAGGCGTCCAGTTCATCCAAAAGGGACGTTTCCTCAAGCACTTGCTCGGCCTCCACGGGCACCAGTTGTTGGGTTCCCGGGATGTTTGCAGGCATGGACGCCCACGAGGCCGCCACATCGACGGTCCCGCTGACGGTGCTGTCCAATGGGGGCAACACATGGCCGGCAACGGACACTGCGTCCACGTACGTCGACACGTCCATGCCGGGCAGGTATTCCAGCGGAACCTCGGGCAGACCGGCATGCAAGCTCGCCGCCGCCTCCAAGTTGGCGTCGGCTTCCGCGATGGCGGTGCCAACGTTGTCCGTGGCCGTTTGCAGGGTCTCATCGACCGTGCTGCTGACCACGTCAATCACTTGGTCCGCGGGCACGGACGCATCGGGTACATCCAAGGTGCCGACGATTGGCGAATCGTCAAGGCCGTACGCCTCGTTGGCGCTGGACTCGGAGTCGTCGCCGGCAGGCCACAAGGATACGCCAAAGCTCTGGACCGCCAATGCGGATACCAGCAACACCACGACGGCCCCCACCATGAGGGGGCCTTTCTTGCGTGGAGTTTGACGGGGTTTTCGGCGTTGGAGCCGGACTGGCTTGATGGATTGGGCAGGGGCCTCTTTCCTATTCATGCGCTCACCAATTGAAAGTGGTCATCGCAGGGAGATAACGCCGGTCGCGAACCAGCGCAATCGTGGATTCAAAAAAGAAGGAAGGAGAGGGAAAAGGAAAGGCGCCTGGTCTAGGCGTACTGCTGGCCGAGTGCGTGCAGATCCCGCTGGGTTTCCAGCAACACTTGGTAGCCGTAATCCACGTCGGTGATGACGTCATACGCCGTGGCAATCACCGCGGTTTGGTTCGCATCAATGTCGTCGGCGACGGCGGTCCAGTGCTCTTGCCGTTGGTCGCGGTCCAGCTGTTCCTGCCGTTCGTAGTCGGACGCAACACTGCGGATGAAGTCAACATCCGGAGTCACCGCGGCGTCCACGTCGATGCCGATGGCTTCGGCCAAATCCTTGCTGCCATCGAAGCTGATCTTCGCGGCGGCGTTGGCGGCCAATGCGGCACTGATGACCGCACGCGCGTGGGCGTGGGCCTCTGCGCGAACACGGAAGGCAGCGGCAGCGGCCACGTTGTAGTGGGCATCGGCTTGTGCCTGGGCGCGGGCTTGGATCTTCGCGACCGTGTATGCTTCAGCGCGGAGGGTGGCCTTCGCGGCGAAGGACGCTTTGGCGTCGATGGCGGCTTCCGCATCGGCGGCGGCGCTGACAACTGCAGCGGCCCTGAACGACGCAGCGGCCTTGACCGCGGACGATTGCTGGAGCAGCGCCGCGTGGGTGGCCTGTGCCTTCGCGAAGGCAGCGGCTTCGGCAGCGGCAGCGGCGCTCATGATGGCGGACGCTTGCGCCGAGGTGTTGACCCCCGCTTGCGAACTGATGCTTGCGAGCGCTTCGAGAGCTGCGTGGGCATTGGCACGAATTTGGGCGGCGGCTTCGGCACCCGCTTCAAGGGATTGCGCCGCTTGCTGCTCCAGGGCTTGGCTCGCGTTGAACGCTGCCGATTGGATGGTTTCCACCTGTTGCTCAGCGGCGGCATGGACTTCCTGCCGGGCTTGCAAGCGGGCTTCTTCAACGAGTTCCAATTGGCGCTCTGCCTCGGCACGGGCTTCCGCTTCCGCTTCAGCGGCCGCTTCAAACGTGGCGCTCACGCGGCCTTCGGCTTCAGCAAAGATGGCCGCTTCGGCTTCCGCCTCGGCTTCCATCGTGGCGTCGATTTCAGCGACAACGGTGGCGACCAGTTCAGCCTGCAGTTCCACGTTGGCCTGCACGCCGGACAAGGTTGTCTCCAAGGTTGCTTGGGCAGCCCCAACGACCGCTTCGGCGTGAGCCTGGGCGGCGGCGGCGCCTTCCTCATCGGGAGCGGCGCTGTGGGTCGCACCCTCGCCGTTGGCGGTGGTGGTGCCGAATGTGTCATCATTCCAAACAACGCCGCTTTCGGGGTGTTCTTCAGCGGTGGCACTGGCGTCACCTTTGGCTTCCACGTACAGTTCGACGGCGGCTTGGCCGGCGCTGTCGATGCCTGCGATGCCCACCTTGGGCAATTGGATGGCCGCGCGCGCTTGACCGCTGGCACCGGCGTCTTCCCATTCCCCGGCGCTCTGAGGAGCCTCGTAGTCGGCGTCGGCTTCAAAGTCCGGCGTCTCGTAGTCCTCCACTTCGGCATCTTCGGGTGTGGCTTCGACGGTGCCATCGAATTCCTCCGGTGCTTCTTCGAGTGCCTCGCCTCCTGCGGACGCCGCGGCATCCACTTCGGCTTCGGCTTCAGCGATGGCTTCACCAACCACTTCCTCCGAAGAGCCAGTGGTTTGGTTGAACTCCGCTTCCGCTTGGGCGCCGGCTTCGGCCATGGCTTGCGCGGATGCTGCCGCAATGGCCTCCAGTTCGGCGATGGCCGACGCAGCGACGTCGTCGGCTTCCAATGCACTCAGAGTGTCGCTGTATTGCAGCGCGGGACTGCCGTCGTCCAGGGAGTGCAGTTCGGGGTCGTTGGATGAATGGGTCAAGGATCCCAGAAATGGCTGCGCGACGACAGCCAATGCAACGACCAGCGTCGTGGCCACGATGGCCAACGTGCGCCGGTTGCGGCGGGGATTGTTCGGTTTCTTGGGTTTCGGGTTGTGTTTCATGCGCACACCAACCCTTTGCTCGCACCTGGCAGACTTTGACCCTGGTCGCAAGCGAGCGGAACGGACCGGGCGGGAAAACTCCGCAACAACCGCCGCGACCGTTGCGCTCGTTTCCCATTGCAGTCATGTGGGGTGACACGACGCATTCAGGAGTATGGCGCGATACGGATTCTCCGCTGGAAGCCTTGCACGCAACCGCCTCACTGGCGTGGTCGAAAAGAACCCTGGCGTGCATGTCAGTCGGCTCAGCCTGATTACGGGACTGAGCTGGAACACCTGCTTGCATCACCTGCGCATCCTGGAACGTCAGGGACAACTGGTGTCGCGGAAGGTGAACGCCAAGCTTTGCTGGTTTGATGTGCGCCAAGGTGCGCAGCGCTCCAAGCAAGCCACCTGCCTGCTGCGCGACCCCATGAATTTGCGCATCGCTGAACATGTGCTCGCAAGCCCGGGCAGCAGCCAAATTGAGCTGGCGCGGGCGTTGGATCTCGCAGCCAGTGTCATTCACCGGCGTCTTTCGGCCCTGGAAGCCGCCGGTTTGCTCCTGCGCAAAGCGGAAAGCAGGTCGAAGTTCGTCTTCCCGTCGGACAGGCTCCACCCCATGACCATCTCGGCCCGCCAAACCGACAGCCCGACGGTGGTCGGCTGGGGCGGCGATCCCTTCGGCCGCATAGATGGCGTGGTTGCCGCACAAACCCCGTGAAATCTCGGGGCACTCCTCATCCCTCCTTCTCCCTCTGCAAGGCTGTGTCCCTGTACCGGCCGCGCACGTCCAATCCCCAACTCTTAGCTGGCGTCGCCCCGACGCTGTTTGACTCCAGCTTGCTCGGCCTCGAAGGGAGCCGCCAAGCCTGGACCTATGCCGAACGGGCATACCTCAACAACCCGTTGCCTCTTCCGACGCGCGTGGCCCTTCTGTCGGCCTGCTGGGAAGGCCGCGGTCGTTCCTCCCCTGGCCTTCACATGACCGGCCTGCCCTTGCTTGGCCAATCGCAAGATTTGGTGGACTTGGAACGGGTCTGGGCGAACATGATGCTTGACCCCGACCACCGTTGCGTGCTCGCCAGCACA
>JBFJWV010000122.1:0-4942 GCA_041623515.1 Thermoplasmatota archaeon
CGTAAACAGCACGTCGTCTTGGCCCACATCGAACAGGCCCAGGCGCGCTCCCGCATCCAGCCAGCCATGAGCATAATTGACGCATGCAAACGCGTTCACATCATCGCCATTGGCGTGGAAGTTTTTGGCGTCCGCATGGTAGCTCGAGGCCATCTTCAGAAAGTCCTGGGCCATCCGGTGCGACCAGGATGGTTCCGACACAACCACGGTGAGCTTGTCAAAGGCCCGCTGCGTCGTCTCCAGGTACTTGGCGATCTTCTCGCCCGTGATTTCGTTTAGCCGCCCCACAAACGGCGGATGCCGCCCCTGCGTTTATTGCGTTCGGCTTCAAGCTGGCGGTGAAACTGGCATTGGTCCCGCAGCGGGCACCGGATGCAAGCGGGATGCTTGTCCAAACACGTGGAGCCTCCAATTTCGGCATAAATGCGCACGAAATGGTCCGGATTGTGCCGCTGAGAGAGGGCGGATTCCCGCAGCAATTGGGCCGTTTTTCGCGGGTCATCTCCCCCAACGACGCCAACGCGGGTGGCCACCCGGTGCGCAGCAACCAGGGCGGCACCATTGACTTCTTGCGCATGGGCCATCTCCACGCGGGCTCGCGGCGCCTGGGGGGCTGCCGCGACGGGTTCCATTTCGATTTCCGGTTCCATCACGGGCTCGGCAGCTGCCTTTCGGGGCCGTTTCTTTGGCTTGGGTGGCTCCGGTTCCTGAACAAACACCGCTTCCTCAGGCTCCGGCTCTGCATGCTTGGCCAAGATATCGATGGATTCACCACCATGGCGCGTGACCCGGGGCCGAACATCGACGAAGACAGGCTCCGTCAAGCCGCCGCCCGCCACGACGCAACTGCCCACTGTGAGCCGTTGAATTTCATCGGCCGCTTCGCTGGTGATGCCTTCGACGCTGCTGACGATTGCCTTCACGTCATTGGGATTGGTCACCTTCAGGACCACCTGGGTATTGCATTGGCTCAAGACGTTCTTGTCAATCTTCGCGGGCCGCTGGGAAACAATGACCAAACCCATGCCGAATTTGCGGCCTTCCGCGGCGACCGTTCGCAGCACCGGCCCACTCACGGCATTGCCGACGCCCCGTTCCGGGCAGAAATTGTGCGCCTCTTCAACAACGAGAATGTGAGGCGGAATGGAGTCGCGCTTGCGGGCGGACCACAGCAGCGCCGACAACCTGGCCGCCACCACTTCCTGCACGTCCGGCCCCACGCCCTTCAGATTGATGATGGTGCATTTGCCCGGTCGAACAATCTCCTTGACGGGAGTGCCCTTGATGTGGAAAAGGCCCGTTGCATCCAACGCCTCCAGGGCGTTCAAGACGTTCCATTTCGCATTGGATTTGTTGTGGTTGACCGCATCCATGACGTCGCGCAGGCTGTAGCTGGGCAAGTGGTCTTGGACGTCCTTGACGGCTTGGTACAGCACGCCGACTTGACCGCCCGAAAGCTTGGTGGGCAGCATGTCGACGATTTCCCTCGCCTCGAGGTTGATGCCTTCCAACCGCAACTTTTCCGCCTCGGGATTCAGTTGCGTGTCAATGGCATATTCCCGGATTTGTTGCTGAAACTGCTTGGGTTTGACGCCGAACCGAACCATCTGATCCAGCTCTTTGTCGTTGATGTTCGGGTGCCGCAGCGAGCCGTATTCGCCGTGGGGATCCAGAATGACCATGGGCACTTTGGCGGACAAAAATTCCTCCAAAATGACGCCCACCGTGTACGATTTGCCGGCGCCGGTTTTCGCGAGAACGCTCAGGTGCTTTTGGGCCAACGTGTTGAGATTCAGTCGGACCGGGATTTGCAGGCCTTTGACGTGCCCCAAATACGCCCCGTGCGTGCCACCCGTTAGGCCAAGCACGGACGTGACGATTTGATCATCGGCCAAGCGCACGGTGCTGCCGGCTGCGAACGGCGTTCGGGGGACCGCGACCCGGCCCCGGCCATCTTGATAGCCAATGACGTTGACATGCGCCGTGAGCCGTTCGCTGCCGTCGTGCCCTCCGCCCGACATGGCCATTTCGTAGCTCACGTTGCTTTGGCGCGTGACTTTCTCAACGAGCCCGAGTACCCGAGCCCCTTGGTGCTCCGCCTCAACGTAGTCCAGGCGCTTGAGGGATGGGTCGGAGACGGCGATGTCGAAATGCGTCGACGCCACGTCGCCAAAGATGACCCCGACTGGGCCGCCAGGCACTCCCATCCAATCGAAGGAGGAATGGGGCCTACTTCAACAGGAGGTTTCGCTTACGCGAGGGTTTCGAGTTGGCTCATCACGTTCCACACCAAGGTGCGGCCGTGCATGGGGATGTTGGGGTCGTTTGCCATGTCGTCCAAGGTGCTGATGGCCTTGGCCTTGCGCACGTCCAGGGGCTCTTCGGAGCCTTGCAGGATGGCTTTGGCCTCCTCACTGGCGCGGCGGATGTTGCGGGGCACGCTCGAATCCTCGATGAGCATGTCCAGACCAATGCAGATGTTTTCAATCTTGGACGCCATTTGAATCACTCAAAACCGGAGGCAGTGCCTCCTGACGGGCCGGCCGACCAAGGTCTGCTTTAAACCGTTTGCGCGACGCGCGCCAGCAGCAGGAGCCGGCGCATGGTCGCGGCCGTTTTTTCGCCGATTCCATCCACCAATGCCAAATCACCCTCGGTGGCGTCAAAGATCGCCTTCAAGCTGCCAAAATGGTCCAGCAGCGCGTCCGCGCGCACTTGGTCAATGCCAGGGAAACCAGCCAAAATGAATTGCAGACGCTGCAAATCGGTCATTGTGCTCTTGCCTCCGCGCAGTGCCATTTTGCGCCCCGCAAGGCCCTGTTCACGCTTGGCAATCGCGACCATCAAGCGCGCCGTTTCCTCTGCGTCCCGCGTTTGCACAACCGGGATTCCGTGGTCAACCAGGATGCTCCCCATCGCACCCATCAGGGCGTCCGGCGAGATGTTGCGGTGACCCCAAAGGGATTCGCCTTCCAATACCAACAGGGGCTTTGGGTAGCCCCCAAGGGATTGCAATTGCTCGAACAATCGCCCATCGAGAAGGCTGTTGACAAAGTCGGCGCACTCCTTGCGTTCAACACAGACGCGGTCACTGAGGACGAAATCCCCCACATCCAGTGTGCGCAATTCCACATTGCATTGCAATGCGTGCAGGTGCCGAATGACGCCGCCCGACTGTTCCCGGTGGTCCGCCATGATTTTCGGACCCGGAGCACTGGGCTTGGCCGGCGCAGGGGCGCGCACGGGCGCTGCCAACGTTTGCTGCCGCGAAGACGGGCGCTGGGTGGCCAATGCGGTGCGCAGGCGCTGAAGCTCTTGCACCATTTGCTGCTCCTTGCGCCGTGCCGTCCAATGAGCCGCTTCGTCTTGAGTGCCCTTCGTCATCAACACCACCACGCGCCCCTCCCGATGACGGCCTGTGCGCCCCCTGCGCTGAATGGATCGAATTTCGCTGGGAATCGGTTCGTAAAACACCACCAAGTCGGTTGCTGGAATGTCCAATCCCTCTTCGGCCACACTGGTTGCCACCAACACGTTGTGGGTGCCGTCCTTGAATTGGGCCACAACGGCCTGTTGCTCTTTTTGGGTCAGGCCTTTCGCCTTGCCTCGAGCGCCTTGGCCAACAAAAACGGCGGGCCGAACCCCCGGTACTTTCGCCAGGATGCTGGTGACTGCGTGCACCGTATCGCGGTAATTTGCGAACACCAGAACCCGGGAATCGGGGTCCCGATCAAGGGCTTCTTGGACAAGGGCGGTCGTCCGACCAAGTTTCGGATTTTCTTGCTCATCAAACTTGGCAATGTGATACGCCTCATTGACGCGCGGATCATCCACGATAACCTGGGTGGCCTTGCTTCGCTTCGGGCCATGAGTTTCATCGCGCATCTTGTCAATGAAGGCGCGAAATGCATCCGCGCCTTGGGTTTCAGCGAGCTCGATTGCGTGCAGGAGCTTCATCGCCTGTGCCTGCACGGAGAGGGCGGCGAAGACCTCCTGAGGCACATCGGTGCGGCGTGTATGCGCCTGAAGCCTCTTGCCGGCCTCCAGCAGCGCCTTGCGGCTGGGCCGCGAGCCCGAAACTTTGAGGCTTCCCTGCGCCTTGAGGTGGCGCACGCGATCGGCGAGAGCGTCGTGAAGGCGTTTTGACACGCGGGCCATGTTGGCCGGAAGGGGGAGTGTTTCCCACTCCACTTCGGTTTCTTGGATGAATTCACGCACATCGGCGTCTTGGGGGGTGCGTATTTCGACGTGAAGCAAGCCAAGGTTGCGTCGTACCTCATCGATTTTGGTGACATCGTGGCCCGGGCTTGCCGTCAATCCAAGCCGGCGGCACTTTGGGTGTTTGCGGCGCAGTTCATCGCCAAGGAAGGCATAGGGGTAGTCGCCGACGGCGCGATGGCATTCATCGAACACCATCCAATCAATCGCCGCAATGTCCAGCGACCCACGCACCAGATCGTTTTGGATGACCTGAGGCGTTGCACAAATGATGCCGGGTTCCTTGTACGCTGCCTCACGTTTTGCCGGTGCCATGTGGCCCGTCAGGGTGTTCACGCGCTCATTCCAGGGAGCGGCCAATGCATCGGCTAGGAATTCGGCGTGTTGCTCCACCAGGGGCTTGGTGGGCGCCAGAATCAACAGCCGCTGCGCACCCGCTTCGAGGGCGTCCGCCAGGACCAGCGTGGCCACCACCGTTTTGCCAAGACCGGTTGGTAGCACCACCAAGGTGTCCTCCTTGCCGGCCAGCCGGGCAATGTTGGCTTGGTAGCCCCGAAATTCAATCCGGCCTTCCCGGAGGGCCGGATGCTGGATGTGCACGGACGCGCAAAGGGGCGTCTGGAATATAGGTGAAGCCGGCCCGAGTGATTCTACTCAAGGCGATTCAGCAAGCCGAAGCTGGGCGCCAATTGGCCGGCTTCAATGGCCGCCACGGCCGCAATCA
>JBFJWV010000123.1:0-4931 GCA_041623515.1 Thermoplasmatota archaeon
AGTTCGGCTTGCTTGACGGTGTCAATGCCGAGGTCTGCTTCGAGGTCGAGGTCGGGTTCGAGCAGTTCGACCGGGTAGCCGGTCTTCTGGGCCACCACGTCGGTCACTTGCTCGAGGGCGTCGGCATCGCCGGACGGGCCCGTTGCAGCTTCGCCCGTCGCAATGGTTTCCGGGGGCGTTGGTGCAGGAGCTGCAGCACCGCTTGGCTTGCCGCCCATGTATGCCGCCACCTTGCGCAGCGTGTTGTACTGCGACAATTGCAAGGACTCGTCGAGGGGAACGCCAAACATTTCCCGTAGCTCGCCAAAGAGTTCGGCTTGCTTGACGGTGTCTATGCCGAGGTCTGCTTCGAGGTCGAGGTCGGGTTCGAGCAGTTCGACGGGGTAGCCGGTCTTGTCGGCGACGACCGTTGTCACGGTCGCCAAGGCCACGTCATTGGCAACGGCAACATCCGGCGCAGCCTGCACCGGCAACGCATCGGGGGACGCCGTCTCGACTTCCGTCTCGGCCACCGGCGGTGATGGAGGTGCTTCCCCACCACCCATGTAGGCAGCCACTTTGCGCAGGGTGTTGTAATCCTTCAGTTGCAGGCTCTCATCCAGCGGTACGCCAAACATTTCGCGCAGCTCGCCAAAGAGTTCGGCTTGCTTGACGGTGTCAATGCCGAGGTCTGCTTCGAGGTCGAGGTCGGGTTCGAGCAGTTCGACCGGGTAGCCGGTCTTCTGAGCCACCACATCCGTGACCTTGGCCAAATCATCGCCCGCCGAATCGCGCACGGCGATCGGGGCGGCGGTAGGGGCCACGTTTGGTTCGGGGGCCGGAGCTTGCGCAGCGGCGGGTCCGTCCACAAACCGCAGGGTCCGGTGGACCGTTTCAACTTGGGCGCCCGGGATACCGGACACCCGCGCGAGCCACGCATCGTATTGGGGCTGGCTGGCGATGCGTTCGTTTTCCTTGGCGACCAGTTCGGTCAGCGTCATGGCGACCTGGCTGCCAAAGCCGGCTGCCAAACGAAGCGCGAAACGAACGTCGTAAGCGCCTCCCGTGCTGAGGCGCAAATCGCCCAGTTCCGGGTCGGGTTCCTTCAGGTGCGGAATGGGTGGAACTTGGCCGCGTTGGAGGCACTTCAAGACCACGGCGTCTTCGATGCCGGCTCCTTGCGGGTGGCCCGTGAATCCTTTGGTGTTCGCTACAACCACTTGGTTGGCGGCCGCACCGAACGCCTTGCGCAGCGCGTGGATTTCCGCTGCCGCGCTGCCGCCGCGGGCAGGAGTGTATGTTTCATGCGACATGAATACGGTCTGGGCGGCGATGGCCGCGGCGTCGTGCCCCGACCGGTTCACCAACCGCGTCATGGTCGCGGCAATGTGTTCGATGTCCAGGCGGCTGCCGTGGAATGCGCTGTTGCAGATCTCCGTTGCGAGCAAGCGGGCAACGGGACGCATGCCGCGCTCTTCGGTGGCTGCCTCGGCTTCGACGACGATGCCGACGGCACCCATGCCAACAATCATTCCGTGGCGTCGCGCATCAAAGGGCAATGCGGCTTCCGCCACGTCTTCTTTGGTGGTGGCGGCACCGCTGGCCAAGAAGCCGCTGCCAATCCACTCCATCATGTTTGGGCTGGTGGCGTCATCGGCGCCGAGCACGAGAACGCGCTTGCACCGACCGGCCTTGATCCAATCCTCGGCAATCGCAATCGCCTGGGTGGTGCTCGCGCACGCGGCGTTGACTTGCGTGTTGGGTCCTCGCGCTCCCAGGAATTGGGCCACTTGGCTGTGGCCCATGGAGAGGACATGGAACAGGAACTTGCGGTTGAAGGCGGCGTCCTTTCCGCTTTCCTTGATGTTTTGCAGCAATGCATCGTAGCCGGGGAACGCGCTGGCGAAGATGACGCCGGTTTCGTCGCCCAACTCGGTGGGCAATGCCCAACCTTGGGGCAGCCGACCGCCGGTGCTGGTTTCCTTGTAGGTTCGCTGCAACGGAATGCCTGCGTCATGGAGTGCTTCGAGCGCAGCGGCCATGGCGTATTGGCTCGTGACATCGAGCACCTCGGCCAACTCCTCTCCGATTCCCCATTCGGCTAGGTCAAAGGCGCCGCGACGGCCGGCGAGTTTGATGACTTGGTCGGGGTCATCGATGGTTTCGAAACTTCCCTGGCCCCCGGCCGATTTCACAAGCCGTGTGATGTGCTTGTCCACCATGGCTTGGCGATCTTCGGGACCCAGCACATCAATCAGGTTCTCCCCTGCAAGAATGCGGTCCCAATTGTCGGGCGAAAAGAAGGGCTTGTGGCGGCCGGGCAGGCCGACGCTGATGCCACTGATGCCGATGCGTTGGGCCGGTTCAGCGGACGGCTTTGCGGGGGTTTGCAATGCGCTGACTTCCGCTTGGATGGCGGCCAACTTTTGTTGGATGGCGTCGAGCGCCGGCGTGGATTCTGCGGCGGCGGGGCGAGGGGCAGGGGCCGGCGGGGCTTCCACGGTGCGCATGAAGCCGGCAGTGGGGTCAAGGAATGCCGGCGTGTACACCGTGGCGTCGTCCAGGGCCGGGACACGCGGCTCATGCCCGTGGGCCCCCAAGAATGCAAACAGCGTGTTGATGCTGGCGATGCCGCCCTGTTTCGGATGGTTTGCGAAGATGGGGCGCACGTCGGTTTTGTCTTGGAGAATGTCCGCAACGAACCCGGTCAATGCACGCTTCGGGCCGACCTCAATGAAAGTCCGGACGCCGTCGGCGTACATGCGTTCGATGATGTCCGTCCATGCCACGGGGCTGGCCACCTGGATGGCCAGGTTGTCAAGAATCCACTCGGGGTCTTCCTGGTAGGGTTGAGCGCCCACGTTGGAAAGCACCTGCACCTTCGGCGCTTTTACACCCAACCGAGCCAGAACTTTGCGCAGCGGTTCGCTGGCCGGGGCCACGATGTCGGAATGGAATGCGGCACTCACCGGCAATTCAATCGTCGCAAGCCCTGCTTCCTTGAGTTTCACGACGGCGTTGTCCACACCTTCGGTGCTTCCGGCAATCACTGTTTGACTGGGGCAATTCTTGTTCGCGCAAATGACGTACCCGTCGACGCCCTGAATGGCGTCTTGCACGGCTTGCCAATCGCTTCCAACGCTCACCATTTTGCCCAAGTCGGGCAGGTCCACGTTGGCCATTTCGCGGCCGCGGGCTGCCACGGCGTGCAGGGCATCCTGGAGCGTCATGACTTCGGCCGCGACGAGCGCGCCGTACTCCCCCAAGCTGTGGCCGGCAACCACGTCGGGCTCAATGCCCCACGCAGTCAGCAGCCGCAAAATGGCGGCGTCCATGGCCAAGACAGCCGGTTGGGTGAATTCGGTGAGCTTCAGTTTCTCTTCGGATGCCTTTCGGTTCTCCGGAGTATCCGGCGTGGGCCACAGGATGTCGGTGAGCTTGATGCCGCCCAATTCGTCGTACAGTGCTTCGTCTGCCTCTGCGAATGTGCGGCGAACAATCTCGAATTTCTGGGCCAAATCGCGGCCCATGTTCACGTACTGGGTGCCTTGCCCGGGGAACAGGAACGCGACTTTGCCTTCCGGCCGTCCGCGGCCCATGAAGATGCCTTGGTTGTAGGCCAGCTTGGCCGCCGCGGGGTTGTCCACGGCTTTCTGCGCCATGGCCAATTTCTTCGCGATGTCTTCGACGGAGTCCACGTGGAACGCAACCCGTTCTTCGGCGGCGACGCCGGCCGAGGTCAATGGATGGAGCATGTCGCGCAGGCGGGGGCCGTCGCCCGTTTGTGCAAACGCCGGAGCGCTCAAGCTGGCGGCGTGGCTGGCGTCCGCGGCGTTCAGGACCAACGGCTCGGGTTCCAGGGCGGCCGCGGTTTCCATGTGGGCCTGGAAGGCGCTTTCGTCGAGGGCGGTGGTGGCTTGGGCTTGCGCCTGGGCTGCAGGTTCGCGGTACGCACCGGGGCGGTGATTTTCGAGGACCACGTGGAAGTTGGTTCCGCCGAAGCCGAAGCTGCTGACCGCTGCACGGCGCGTCTCGCCATTCCAGGGGGTGGGTTCCGTGTTGACCTTGAACGGACTCGTGCCCCATTCGATGCGGGGGTTCAGTTCGCGCACGTTGATGCTTGGTGGAATCTCACCATGCTTGATGGCCAAGGTTGCTTTGAGGACGCCCGCTGCGCCGGCGCCGGCCTTCAGGTGGCCGATGTTGCTCTTGACCGAGCCGACGCGAACGCTGCCTTTGCTGAGCGGCGACGAAGCGAGCTGCGAAAACGCCTCTTCCACCGATTGCAATTCAACGGGGTCGCCGACGGGTGTGCTGGTCCCATGAGCTTCCAAATAGCCAATGGATGAAGGGTCAATGCCGGCGTCTTTGTAGGCGCGCCGGACGGCTTTCACTTGGCCCGCGGGGTTCGGCGCGGTGATGCCTTTGCCTTTGCCATCGCTGCTGCCGCCGATGCCGAGTACCGTGGCATGGATGGTGTCGCCGTCGCGCTCCGCGTCGCTGAGGCGCTTGAGGAGGAACATGGCGCACCCTTCACCCATGACGAAACCGTTGGCGTCCTTGTCAAACGGCCGGCTGACGTCGGGGCTCAAGGCGCCAATCTTGCTGAATTGAATGTAGGGGGTGACATCCATGGAGCGGTCGGTGCCGCCCCATACCACCAGGTCGGCCTCGTTGCTGTGCAGCGCATTCATGGCCGCGTCCAGTGCGGCCAAGCTGCTCGCGCAGGCCGCGTCGGTGGTGAAGTTCTTGCCGCCCAGGTCGAACGTGTTGGCAACGCGGCCGGCAATGACGTTGCTCAGGTGGCCCGGCATCGTGTCCTCCGTGATGGGGACGGTGGTGGACTTGTACCGTTCCTCAGCACGCGCCAAGATGTCGCGTTGTTGGTCGGCCGTGAGGGTTTGGAAGTCGGGGTCAGACGCAATGGCTTCCCGGGCTTCCGGCCAGAAAAG
>JBFJWV010000124.1:0-4926 GCA_041623515.1 Thermoplasmatota archaeon
AATGCTGGAAGTTGTGATGCCTTTGCCAAGTCCAGAAAGGACCCCGCCAGTCACAACCACGTATTTCGTGGGACTCAACGGGAACCGACGTACTCAGCCGCCCGATAAGACGGTTTGGCAACGAATGCACCTCCGCAACCTTGCGGCTTATCAGGAGAGGCCCTCTGCCACGCCTTGTGCCCGTCGTCGGCGTCCAGTTCCGCAACATCGAAGCCCGTCGCTACCAGGACCAATTCAGCGGCAAAGTACGCGTGGACCACAACAGCAACTTCCAGGCCGTCGTCAAGGAAGGCGACCGGCTCCGTGTGGACTTCGCCTTTACCACGAGCTACGGTGCAGTGGGCATGATCAAAATCGAAGGCAGCTTGCTATGGACCGGCGACGTGGACGCTGCCGTGAGCCACTGGGACGACAAACGGGCCTTGCCGCCGGAGACGGCCCAACAAGTGCACAGCGGCGTGCTCGGGGCCTGTGTTCCTGAGGCCGTGCTGCTTGCACGTGACCTGCGTTTGCCGCCCCCGATGCCCATTCCCCAGGTGCAATTCCAGCAGAAGGACGCCCCCACGCCTGCACCCCACGACGCCCCGGATGCCCACTGATTCGGGCCGATTTCGTCAGGAGAACAGGTCCAATCCCTTTTTACCCGGTTGTGAATGGGTCAATGCACGAGGGAGCAAATGGCCAGGAGCGTAACCCGAACAGTCACAACTTCGTCCTCTTCTGTGGAGGGCGCTGACCAGCTCAAACGCAACATCGCCAACATTGCGGAGGAAATCGCGCGCGTGCGCGACCAAGCCCGCGGTGAAGTCGACACGCTGGACCGCATTCGCAGCATGCTGGACGTTGGATACCTCAACGACCTCCTGCGCACCATCCAACAACTGGAGGTTCGCATTGAGGAACTCGAAGACGGTGGCTTCCAATTCCAACAAGTGGCCGAAGACGCCCAGCGCGAACTGCTGGAAGAGCAAGACCGCCTCAAGAAACTCTGGGACGCATACAAGGCCCAAGAGGACGAGTTGGAGCGCGTGAAGCGCGACTACCCGTTGATGGAGGAGAAGCTCTTCGAGCGCGAACGCACCATCGAATCCCTTCGCAAAGAAGTGGCCCGCTTGGAACCCTTCGCGGAATTCAAGGCCCAATACGAAGCCACGGAGAAGGAAAACCGCAAGCTCACCAGCGAGCTTGAAGTTGTCGAGCGCCGCCTGGAGAAGGCCCTCGCATCCGTGACTCGCTTGGAAGACGACGTGTCGTCCCTGCGCGCCCTCGAGAAGGACCGCCACAAGCTGCAAGGCTTGGAAGCGGAACTCAACGAGGAGCGCGAACGGCTGGCCAAGCTGTACTCGGTCTACGAAGACCTGGAGGCCGAAAAAGTCGGCCTCGAAGGCATCATCGCAGACTGGGAAGCTTGGTTTGACCAAGTGCGCCCCGGCCTGCAAACGGCCTGCGGCGCCCTCGACACGGTGCCCCGCGGATAGCCGGGCCCCCTTCTTCTTCCGCCTTTCCCCCTAACTCTTGATTTTCTTGGCGCGCTGCGCCAATTTGCGAATGGGAATGCTGGCGCCGTGGCTCCACACGGAACGCCGCTTCAGATTGCCACCGTCCGCTTGGCAATCGCCACGCCGCAACGCCTGGATGACGGCCTCCGCCGAATCCACGTCGTCTTCAAACCAGGTCCATGCGGTTCCAATGTCGCGAACCCAATGGGCGTCCGTGCCGCCCGTTGACGGAATGGACTGCTTCTGCAGCCATCCCAGTGTGTTGTCTTGCACGAGGCGGCGTTCCCGGCCATTGATTCCCTCAACGGCAACAAAACGGCCCGCATCCCAATGCGCGCGTGCCTGCGTCGGTCCAATGCCCGAGAGCACCTTCAGCGGATGCGCGGGAACACATACCCCCCCTTGATTCTCGACGAACGCGACGGTTTCTTGGACGCTGCTTCCCCGAGGCGGTGCCTCCGTGACACCGAAGCACAAAACGTGCCCTTCAATGGTGCTCGATTCGCATCCCGACACGATGATTTGGCCCGTTGCCTCGGCGGCCGCGCGGATCTCCTCTGGGTCGTTGACTGCATCGTGGTCGGTCACGGCAAATCCATGGAGCCCCTTCGCCTTGCATGCTTCCGCGAGCTCAAGGATGGACCCTTTGCCATCGCGGCTGCCGCGGCTGTGAACATGCAAATCAAGTCGAATCATCGAATGGTGGATCCTGGTGGCAAATCCCGCTGTGGGTTCAGCACGGACACGGTGCCATCGTTGTCCCCGGCCAAAATCATTCCCTGCGATTCAACGCCGCGCAACTTGACGGGCGCCAAATTTGCAACAAACGCGACGGTTTGCCCCACCAGTTCAGCGGCTTCGTAGTGCCCTTTGAGGCCGGCCACAATTTGGCGTTCGCCAAGGGAGCCTGCATCGAGGCGGATGACGAACAACTTGTCCGCATTCGGGTGGTCGTCCACCGCCAGCACTTTGGCCGTGCGGAGGTCCAGTTTCTGAAAATCGTCGAAGGCAACGGTGTCGGTCATTTCGGGTTCCTCGGGAGTGGGGTCAGCTTGGGGAATGTCAGCCGGGTCCAGTTTCTTGAACAGTGCCTCCGGCGGGGCAAGCGCAGAGCCGGAGTTGAGCGGGGCCTCCGCGTCGGCCCAAGAGGCGTCATGAATGCTGCCCTCTTCGTTGAGTGCAGCCCAAATCTTGTCAGCGGCCGCCGGCAGATAGGGAGCCATGTACACGGCCAGCGCCTTGATGATGCGGAGCAAGCCGTAGAGATCCTGTTCGGCAGCGGCTCGATTTTCTTTCAGCGATTTCCACGGCGCTGCCTCTTGCATGGCGACGTTGGCCCACCCAGCAAATTCGAGCATCCGCTTGATGCCCTTCTTGAGCTGGACCGCCTCCAGGTGCGCTTCCATGTCGTTGCCACATTGCCGAATGGCCGCCGTCCATTTCTCTTGGGCGGACTCCGGAGGTTGGTCCGGAATGGCACCAAGATTCTTCTGGGTGAAACTGAGGACCCGGTGAACGTAATTGCCAATGGTTCCGACCAGCTCATCATTGACCTTGGAAAGGAAATCATCCCAGGTCCAGTCGGCGTCCCGTTGTTCGGGCATGTTCATGGCCAAGTAGTACCGGACGGCATCCGCATCGAACCGGTCCAGCACATCGTGCACGCCGATGCTGATGCCGCGGGACTTGCTGAATTGCTTGCCATCCAGGTTCAGGAATTCGTTGGCTGGCACATCGTACGGGAGCTGCAGCAGAGGAACATCATCCGCGGCCCGTTGCTTGTTGACGGCCGTGATGATGGCCGGCCAAATGATGGTGTGGAATGGAATGTTGTCCTTGCCCAGGAAGTAGTACGCCTTGGTGTCGGGGTTTTCCCACCAATGGGTGTGGTCGATGCCCGTCTGATCACGGCCCCATTCAACAGCGGCCGAGAAGTAGCCACAGACGGCTTCGAACCACACGTAGATGCGCTTGTCGTCGTAGCCGTCGAGGGGAATGGGTACACCCCAGGTCAAATCGCGCGTGATGGCCCGGTCTTGCAGGCCCTCGCGCAGCCAGTTTTGGGTGAAGTTGATGGTGTTGGGCCGCCAATGACCGGCCGTTGTCTTCACGTACTCTTCCAGGTCCGGTTGCAGCTTGGACAGCAGGAAGAAGAAATGGTCCGTGTCACGGAACTCAATGGCCGCGTCGGGGTTGAGTTTGCTGCGCGGCGACACCAATTCCTGCGGGTCCAGGGTCTTGCCGCACGAGTCGCATTGGTCCCCTCGCGCATCTTCGAATTGGCAGTGGGGACACGTCCCCTCCACGTAACGGTCGGGCAGGAAGCGGTTGGCTTTGGGGTCAAACGGTGCCTGCTGCGTTCGCTTCTCGATGAAGCCCTGGCTTTGGGCGGCGAGGAAGAATTCCTGAACCACCTCCCGGTGATTGTCCGTCGTGGTCGTGGTGAAGCGGTCAAAGCCGATGGCCAACCGATCCAGCGCCCGGGAATGGTCTTCATGAAAATGGGCGACCACTTCCGCCGGCGTTTTTCCCTCCGCTTCCGCCTTGAGCAAAATGGGCGTCCCGTGGCAGTCGCTGCCAGAGACCATCAACACATCGTGGCCGAGCATGCGCATGGCACGGCGAAAGATATCTGGAGGAAGCAACGAGCCGGCCACGTGGCCCAGGTGCAATCCGCCGTTGGCGTAAGGCCAGGCAACGCCAATGAAAACCGGGTGCTTGCTCACGCCGGGGCCACCCCGGGCACCGGTTTAAGGGGGACGTTCACGCCGAGCACCTATTCTTGGTGATCTTCCAGCCACTTCTCCGCGTCGATGGCTGCCTTGCAGCCGCTGCCTGCCGCGGTGATGGCCTGCCGGTAACGGTGGTCGAACACGTCACCCGCGACGAAGACGCCGGGGATGTTGCTGCGGGTCTGGTTGGAACCCTCAGGCACGATGTAGCCCGATTCGTCGAGGTGGATTTGACCCCTGAAGAGGTCCGTGTTGGGCTTGTGACCGATGGCCACAAAGAAGCCCTGCGCCTTGATGTCCTTCGTTTCGCCGGACTTCAGGTTCTTGATGCGCACGCCCTCCACATTGTCGGAGCCGAGAACCTCCTCCACCGCGCTGTCCCACTCAATGGCAATCTTGGGGTGCTCCATGGCGCGTTTGGCCATGATTTTGCTGGCCCGGAATTCGTCCCGGCGGTGCACGATGGTGACCTTGGTGGCGTATTTGGTGAGGAACGTGGCTTCTTCCATGGCGGTGTCGCCGCCGCCAATCACCACCACTTCCTTGTCTTTGAAGAAGAATCCATCACAGGTTGCGCATGCGCTGACGCCCCGACCCATGAGTTTTTGCTCCGATTCCAGGCCGAGCCACTTGGCGCTGCTGCCGGTCGCAATGATGACGGT
Organism: Thermoplasmatota archaeon; assembly: GCA_041623515.1. Classification (GTDB taxonomy): domain Archaea; phylum Thermoplasmatota; class E2; order JACPAO01; family JAHFTW01; genus JBFJWV01. Next base: position 4,894 of record JBFJWV010000124.1, read on the forward strand.
CTTTCCCAGGTACGTGGCGTCGCTGGTGGTGAT
>JBFJWV010000125.1:0-4854 GCA_041623515.1 Thermoplasmatota archaeon
CCCGTCAACCGCCACGACTGCCGGAGGAGTGTCACCAAACATGCTTGAGCCGGCCCAGTTGGCCTCCTTTTTGAGTTCAGCGGCCGCAGGACACCGCGCATCCGGTGTTGCATCAAACCAATTCACCTATCATTGGATGCTCAGCATTCTGCGTATGGACTCGGAGTCCCCTTTGCCAGAACCCAAAGCATGCGCGGCCCTATGCGGCGAATGCCTGCAGTGCCGTGCCCGCATTGCATTCATCGAAGGCGATGAGTGCACCGTTTGCGGTTCCTAATCGAACGAATCCCTGAAAGGCTGCCCGACAGCGGCCGCTTTCAAGGGCGAGGAGCAGGATTTGCGGCGAGTTGGCGAAGCCACCGCCTTTCTGCTCCGCGCACGAATGAGGGGAGCGAATGAGTGTGACGAGCAGGATTTGGCCTGGGACCACTGTTCCAGGTTCGTTCCTGCTGCTTGTCTCACTTCGAACGAAGTGAGAGGTGAGTGCGAGGAGCAGGATTTGAACCTGCGAACCACTAAGGACTAGCCCCTCAAGCTAGCGTCGTTGGCCACTTGACTATCCTCGCAAGGGGTGCGTATGAGCCCACATCATCGGAGCGCGACGAGGGGTGAGTTGGCCCGCAGGGACAACTCAGCCGCGCGCCGGTTCGTCAGAACCGGCCCGAGTCGCGTGAGCGAATGAAGTGAGCGAGCGCGACGAGGGAGATTTGAACTCCCGTGGAGAAAACTCCAGAGGCTTAGCAGGCCCCCGCAATACCGAGCTATGCGATCGTCGCATTGCGTAGCCCCGAAGGGCCGAGTCGCGCCGACTTGGGTGCCTGATATAACCGCTACGGGGCGGAACGGAGCGCATACAGGCCGCCCGGGGCGTCGATGCTGCGGTCCGCAAAGACGATCAAATCGTCCCGAACCAGGGGGGCGGAGGACACGGGGCCGGCAACCGCGTGGCTCCAGAGGCGCTCGCCCGTCCATACGTCCAGCGCGTACAGGTGACGGTCAAAGCTGCCGAAGACGACGGCATTGCTGGTCACGGTGGGTTGGCCGATGATGCGCCCTTCGGTGCGGTAATGCCACACCTCGTCGCCGGTGCGCGCATCCAATGCGTGCATGCGCTTATCGTGGCCCCCAATGAAGACCAAGCCGGCGTCCGCGTGCAACGCGGCACCCCCCATGACGAAGTTGCTCGTGGAAAAAGACCAGTCCTCGGTGCCCGTTTCGAGGTCCACGCGGTAGATGTTGGTGTCCCAGGAGCCAAAGAAGGCGGCCCCGTCGGCAACCATGATGGGCCCCTTGATGGCGCGGCCGGTTTCGAACTCCCACAAACGCGTGGGCGCTGTGATGTCGCGCACGTTCCAGGCATACAGCAGGCCATCGTTGGCGCCAACGACGGCGATGCTGCGGCCGGCGTCGATGGCCACCGAAGAATGGGGGTGGTCCCCGATGGTTGCATCCTTCCAAACCACGGTCCCGTTGGCGTCCACGACGTGCAGGATACCGCTTGGAATGCTGGTTTCCGTGGCCACGACAATGTGCCCTTGGTACCATAGGGGGCTGGACGCAACGGAACCGCCGAGTTTGGTGCTCCAGAGGCGCTGTCCATCGTCTGCGTCAACAGCGGTGAGGTAGCCGTCGTAATTGCCGATGTAAACCACGCCGGCATGCACCAGGGGCGTGCCGTGGGTGCCTCGTGGCGGCCCCCCAATGGTCGTGTTCCACAGAATGTGGCCGTCCGGGTGCACGGCCATCAGCCAGCCATGATCCGTTCCGGCGTAGATGATGCCGTTGGCCACCACTGCGGACCCTTTGGCCGCGGAGTGTTCGCCGAGATTCCACGGAGCGATGGTCCATGCCGGCTCGACGCGGGTTGGCGTGGTTACGCTCGGATACCATCCGGTACGCTGCCAGTCGCCCTGGAATAGGGGCTGCTCCAGCTCCACGTCGAGGACGATGGGGGCTCCGCTCCAGTTCGGCTGCACGGTATAGGTGCCGGCGTCAACGAACAGCTCATCGAGGCCGGTTTCCAGTGCGTAAACGCAGCCACCCAGTGCCGGCATCAGCAGCAGGAGGACGGCCACAATGCGCATGTCAGGCGGAAACGCGCCGGCGCGCTTCGGTGACGACCTTCAGGATGCGTTGGTCGTCCACTTCGAAGTGCTTGTACAATTCCTCGGGCGTGCCACTGGTCGTGAACCGGCTCACGCCGATGCGGCGCAGGGGCGCCGGGATGCCAGCGTCGGCGATGCATTCGGCCACGGCGGTTCCGAGGCCGTTGTTGCGGAAGTGATCCTCGGCCGTGACCACGTAACCGCAGTCGCGAGCCGCCCGCTGCACCAATGCTTCGTCAATGGGATTGACGCTCGCCATGCTGATGACGCGGACGCTGAGGCCTTGCTTGGCCGCTTCTTCGGCCACGCCCATGCTGATGCTGACGTGGGGTCCATTGGCAATCAAGGCGACATCATCGCCGTCGCGCATGACGGTCCCCTTGCCCCATTCGAACGTGTAATCGGAGTCGTGCAGCACGGGCACGGCCGCGCGTGTCGAGCGCATGTAGGCGGGGCCCACGTGTTGGTACATGCCAAACACGGCGCCGGCGGCTTCGACGGCGTCACCGGGCACGACCACGTTCATGTTGGGCAACGTGCGCATGACGCCGACATCCTCGAGGGCGTGGGCGCTGCTGCCGTCTTGTCCCGTCATGAGTCCGCCGTGGCTGCCACAGAACTTGACGTTGAGATTTTGCCGGGCCACGCAGTTGCGAATTTGCTCCCAGCCGCGTTGCAGGAACGTGGCAAACGTGGAAGCAAACGGCACCTTGCCCATGTGGGCGAGCCCGGCAGCCGTGACCACCATGTCTTGCTCGGCGATGCCCATTTGCACGAATCGGTCCGGGAACTTGTCCTGGAACCAGTTGCTGCGGGTGCTGCCGGCCAAGTCGGCGTCCAGAGCGACGATGTCGTCAAATTGTTCGCCGGCCGCCAGCAAGCCTTTGCCGTAGCCGTCCCGGATGGCAATCTTGTCGCCGAGCTTCCAGCCGTCGTCCGTGAGTTTGGATGCGATGCCCATTCAGTTGCCTCCCTTGGGTTGCCAGTCTTCGCCCAGTTGCTTCATGGCTTCCACCATTTCGTCGGGCTTCAAGGCGCGACCATGGAAGTCGGCTTTTCCTTCCATGAAATCCACGCCACCACCCTTCTTGGTGTCCATGACGAAGCAAACGGGTTGGCCGGAAACGCCCTCGGCTTCCGTGTAGGCGCGTTCGACCGCTTCGATGTCATGGCCATCCACTTCGATGACGTACCAACCGAAAGCGCGGAACTTGTCCGCCACCGGGTCGACGTTCTTGACTTCCGCGCAGGGGCCGTCGATTTGGACCTTGTTCCAGTCCACGATGCACCACACGTTGTCCAACTTGTAGTGGGGTGCGGTCATGGCGGATTCCCAGATGTTGCCTTCTTGCAATTCGCCGTCACCGAGCACGACGATGGCCCGACCTCCTTGGCCGTCCATGCGCTTGGCGAGCGCCACGCCGTTGGCGTAGCCGAGTCCCATGCCAAGGCTTCCAGTGCTCATTTCGATTCCTGGAATCTTGCGATCGACGTGGCCTTGCAGGAGACCGCCAAGGCGACGCAGGCGACGGAATTCCTTCTTGTCGTAGAATCCCATGTCACCCAGGATGGCGTACAAGCCGGGCGCGCAGTGGCCCTTGGAGAGCACGAAAACGTCCCGGTCCGGCTCGTCCACCGTGTCCGGCGAGATCGCCATGTGGTTGTGGTACAGGGGCACCAAGAAGTCAACCATCGAGAATGAACCACCCGGGTGACCGGAACCCGCGTCGTAGGTCATGTTCAGGACGTCAATGCGGGCGCGGCGCGCCTTTTCCTTCATTTCGTCCAAGCCAAGCTTCGGTCGGTCCAAGACCGCCTCCCCCGTCACAGTTGGCGCGACGGAGGGCACCGGTTTAATGGTTCACCGCAAACCCGCCACGCTTCCGCCACGAATCGGGGCCTTGGCCAACATGAAGCGTGCATAATTCACAAATAGCAGCCACCGGAAGCACCGGCGATGAAGAACACCTTCCTCGTTGCCCTGGCCGTTGCAGTGACTGCATTGGCCGGCTGCACCGACGCCAACGAAGAACCGCCATTGACGGAAGAGGACTGCGCGGCCATGGGCCTCGTTTTGGGACACAAAACCGTCATGGAACAGGACGAAGCCATGGATGGCGAAGGTTCCGATGAAGAAGGCGCCACGGAAACGGAAGAATCCACGGATGCCAACACCAGCTTCCTGGCGATTCGTCAAGCCGAAGAAGGCGAAGAAGCCGGCGGCAGCGACGATGGCATGATGGAGGAAGAAGCCCACGACCATGGCACCCACGGCGAAGAACTCGCATGCGTTCCCGCCGGACCTCCGGCCACGCTGGAATTGACGGGCCTGCCGGAATCCCTGATGGCGTACGTCGAGACGGAATTCGAATGGGCGTTCAGCACCGACGCCACAGAGGAGCTCCACACCATGAACACGCAAGTGCGCGTCAGCAGCACGTCCGTTGCGGCCGATTCCCTGGAAGCCCCCGACTCCTTTGGCGAACTGGTTGCGCAATTTGAGCACCAGAACTTCGTCGACGGCCAAACCTATGCCGGCACGTTCAGCACCGAGACGCCCGGCACCTACTACTTCCGGGCATACGCGGAAGTCAGTGGAGAGAACCTCTGGAGCGACGAAGTGGCATTGGAAGTCACTGAAGTCATCCCCACTGGAGCCGTGCACGGCATTGAATGCACCAACGGCGGTGCCCCGAACTTGGGCTCCTGCAGCCCCAGCGACCTGACCATCGTGCTCGGTGACGGCGTC
>JBFJWV010000126.1:0-4843 GCA_041623515.1 Thermoplasmatota archaeon
GACCGCAGCCTTTGACGACCGGTTGGATGCCATTGCCCCGGACATGACGTGGCATGACATGGTGGCTTCGTTGGCCCCGGGTGGAGCCGTCAAGAGTGGCTGGGTGAATTTCTTCTACGTCGGGGGGACCGCCACGAACGCCGTCACATTCAGCGAGGAATTCCATGACGGGTGGCGCTGGACCATGGCCACGAATGAGTTGCCGGCGGGGCAAGCCCCGGGCGTGCCTGATCTGGTGACCATCTTCCAAGAGGCCAGTCCCGCCAGCTACCCGGGCACCGTTGACGTGCCCACCCTGCTTTTGCAGGGCATGTTGGACACGCTGTTTCCGCTCAATGAGGCGGTCGGAAACATGGAGGCCATCGCCGCGACGGGGGCGCCGGTTCATTTGGCCACGCACCTGGGGGGTCATGTTCTGAGTACCGGGAGCCTGGGCAACCCGAGCGCTGTCTCCGTGGGTTTGCAGGGGGCCCCGGGCGGTTCACCGTGTGGGTCCGTGACCGAGTTGAGCATCGCTTGGCATCAACGCTGGCTGCTTGGCATGGATGCCGACGTGGGCCCGCGCGTCTGCATTGCTCTTGAGGACGGGACTGCCATCGGCGGGGACGCCTTTCCATTGCCCAGCACCGAACTTGCGCAATTCGACGTTGGCGGGCCCTTCCCCATGGCCCAAGCGGGTGGCGGCACGTTGGTTCCTCTTCACACATTCACGGCCGACAAAGCCACTGTCGTTGCGGGCATTCCGCGCTTGTCCGGAACCATCACTTCGCCGGGTCCGGATGCCATTGTTTACTTCTCGTTCCAGGCCGTGCGTGCCGACGGCGTCTTCGAGCACATCGTCAACGACCAAGTGATGCCGTTGCGCATCAAGGGCCCCAACACGGGCGCGCAGGAATTCGAACTGGACTTGGGCGGCATTGGGACCCGGCTCGAAGCGGGTGACGAAATCACGCTCATGGCGTCCAGTCTGGAGCCCATTTACTTCGGCAACCAAGAGCGGCTGCCGGCGGGGTTGGTCTTGGACGATTTGGCTCTGGAGCTGCCCATTGTGGCATCGCCGCAAGCCGTGGCGTGACGAAGTTTTCCCAACCCCGCCCTCGGGTTCAAACGTCAAGCCCTCTTGCACGCATTGTGGGAATCGCGCCGAAGCTCCAGGAACGCGCCCGGGCGGCGGCGGACCTCCTGCATGACCGCGATGACCAGACGGTCACGGTGGTCCATCACATCGACGCCGACGGCGTCAGCAGCGGGGCCATTGCATTGGAAGCGCTCGATCGCGCCGGCATCGCGCACCATGCGCTTCCCGTGCGCAGCATGGATGACATGCATGTGCTGCATGTGCAAGACCACGCCAAGGATGTGCTGTGGTTCTGTGATTTGGGCTCCACCGTGCACATGCAATTTGCGCAACCCAAGATTGTTTGTGATCACCACGAACTGGTGCGCGACGGCACCGAGGACTTCCAAGGACATGTGAATCCGCTGCTGGACGACTTGCCGGGAACCGATGTGTCCGGCGCGGGCGCAGCGTACTTGGTGGCCGCTGCCTTGGATAACGGCAACTCGGATTTGCAGCCCCTCGCGCTGGTCGGCGCGGCTGCCGATTTGCAAGACCGTGACGGTGGTCACTTCACGGGCAGCAACGCGACGCTGCTGAAGCAAGCCGTGTCCGGCGGCCAAGTACAGGTCCGTCGCGATTTGGCGTTCTACGGGCCCGTCACGCGGCCGTTGCGCAATTTCCTTGCGTACACGGATGACCGTCCTGTGCCCGGAATCACCGGCAACCGACGCGGCGCCGAGAAGCTCCTGATGGACCTGGATGTTGCCCTTGCGGGTTCCAGCGGGGACCGCACATGGGAGACCTTGGAGGAAGAGGAACGCGTGCGGGTCCGGTCCGCCATTGTCAACCGCCGCTTGGACTGCGGCATGCCCATCGATGACCTGTGGCGGGACGTGGTCACCATTGCGGCGGAACCCGTGGACAAACCCACGCGGGAACTGCAAGAATACGGGACCCTGCTCAACAGCACCGCCCGTTACGACCGCGCCGACGTGGGGATGGCGGTGGCGCGCGGCGATCGCGGCACGGCGTTCACGGAAGCGCTGGAGCTGCGCTCCGGCCACAGCAAGCACCTCATGCAGGCGCTCGATGTCTTTGCCAAAAAGGGAGTCACGGAAACGGCGGCCCTGCAATGGGTGCACTTGGAGGATCAAGTGCGCGACACGGTGGTTGGCATCGTTTGTGGGATGGCCTTGGACGGTTTGGGCTTGCGCACGGACAAGCCGTTGCTCGGCCTTGCTTACACGCCCGATGGCCGCACCAAGATCAGCAGCCGGGCACCGCAAGGATTGCAGCAGCGCGGCATCGACCTGGCCATGGCCATGCGTGGCGCCAGCGAAGCGGTCGGAGGCCAGGGCGGGGGCCACAAGGGCGCGGCGGGCGCCACCATTGACCGGAACAAAGAGGGCGATTTCCTGCAAGAGGTGGATCGCATCATCGCTCAGCAATTGGCTTGAGGCATTTCTTATCAAGTGCGGGGCTTGGTATTGGCCATGCGCCGCACATTTGCGCTGCTGCTCGTGTTCTTGCTGCTGCCAGTCGCTCAGGGACAAGGCGAACCGGAACCGGGCGAACCCGTCCGCGTGTTGGAAGATCCTGCGGGGGACTACTACGCGGCCTTGCGCGATGGCCCGGGAATCAACGACCCCATCGCCTACTACGAATTCATGGACATGGAGTGGCTGGACGTCGCGGAATCCGATGATGGATTCCTGTTCACCCTGAAGGTCGTGGACATCGAGGGGCCCCTCGACGAAACCGTTGGCTTCAGTGACGGGGGTTTCTTTTGGATTCAATTCACCCACAAAGACTGGGATTACCGCCTTGCCATCGAACGGCCCAGCGGCCAATTGGAAATCACGTACTGGGCCAGTCTGTTTGGCAAGTTCCAATACGCAGACGACTGGGGGTTCCTCTGGAGCGACAATGAGGGCGTCGAAGTGGACATGGCGGCAGCCACCGTGTCGTACTTTGTTTCCCGTGGCGACTTGGCCGATAGCCGCGGCGCGGCGCCGCTGCCCGGCCGCACACTGACCGATTTCCACGTGTTGGCCACGCAGCGCAGCAGCCGCGCATCGGCGGACTTCAACGGACAAACCCTGCAATTTCCTTGGCAGCTCCAGGACCGCATGCCGGACACGGGAACCGGGCAAGTGGCATTCCCGGTTCAGATGGGTTTGGAGCAAACAGGGCATGCATTCCTTCGCAGTGACGAACCCTACCGCGCGAGCAATGGCGAAGCCACCACGTTCCTGTACACGGTGGTCGCCAGCAACACCGGCGATGCGGCCGATGTGTTTGGGTTGGAAGCCAGCGGGATTCCGAACGGTTGGGACGTGCAGTTGCCGTTGGCCGGTGTCAGTCTGGGCCCCGGTGAATCCGTGCAATTGCCCATCCTGGTGGCAACTCCGTTCGCTCACATCCACGGCGGCACTGCGGAGTTCTTGCTGGAGATGCGGTCGGTCAGTGACCCGGCCGCCGTTGGCCGCGTTGAATTGGGCGTGCGGTACCTGGAAATCCCGCAGCCGGCCGGCCACCATGACACCGTTTACCTGCACAGCTTGGCCAACACCCAAACGGCCAGTTTCAACAGCGTCTTCGCCGCCGCGTTCCGGCCGTCCGGCAATCTCTACTTCAACACCCTTGACGTGGACCCCAGCTCCGACGAAGTTCCGGTCAGCGCGTTTGCGGGCCTGGGCGAGGCGGACTTTGTGTGGCTGATTCCCCTCGAACCGACGCTGCGCCTTGGCTTGGATGTGGACATGGAGAGCTTGGGTGAAACCCAATTTGAAGTCCGCTCCCCGGCCCCCATGCAGGACGCCAACCTCGACGGGCGATTGGTGGTCCGGCAAGCCGGGGGCGGATTCAATTCGTTCGCCGATGCCACGGTGCTTGGAACCTTTGGCACAACCGGTCTGAACTTCGGACCCAACAACAAGCAAACCATTGCCGTCGAAATCGTGCCCCAGGCAAGTGGCGATTACATTGCCTACGACCCGGCCAACGAGTTGTGGATCGTGATGGAGATGACGGGAACCGGCATCAGCGCATTCAATCAAAACACGGTGCCTGCCATCGAGCCCGGTGGATGGTTCCGGCTGCCCTTGTTGGAATACGAAGACGACATCAGCGACGCCTTTGACGCACTCAGTGGTGCGGCCATGACTCCGTTGACGCCCGCCCATCGCGACGCAAACCCCGGCGACGTCATCTTGTTCGATGTGCAATTGACGGCTGGTGAAGCCGCCGCAGGCAACTACGGATTGGAACTGACGGGACAAAACACGGCGTGGGCCCAAGTGGTCACGGACGCCCTGGTTTCCGTCGGCAGCGAACCGGTCCAAGCAACCGTCATGGTGCAAGTTCCTGGTGATGCGGAAGACGGTGAGCGAGCCGACTTGTTCTTGCAAGCCATTCACCGCAATGACCCCCAGCGACGCGGCCTCATTCGCCTGGTGGTGGACGTGGACACGGACGCAAGCCACGATGATGACCGCGCCCTGGCCAGCCAATACTTGGACACCGAGGACAAAGGGTCGCCTGCACCAGCGGTCCCCGTTCTGGCTGCATTGGGGGCGGCTGCGTGGGTTCGCGGACGGCGGCACGGTCGGCCGTAGATCGGCCCCCCAGGCGGCCGCCTGCCTTGGCATAACAGGAGCACTTCGCATCGGACGGCGCGCGCGCGGATGCATGAATTCTCGGTGGCGATGCGGGCCGGCCGCCACATCGACGGGCATGCCTTGTCAAGCACCCGAGCTTCGTGCATCCATGGCCAACCAACCA
>JBFJWV010000127.1:0-4798 GCA_041623515.1 Thermoplasmatota archaeon
CAAGCGGTACCGGCTTGTTGCTGGCCGTGGGCATCTTCATTCGGACGTACGAGCAAATCGCGAAGGAACAAGCCATGGAAATGCACCCTGTGCTCCGTGGTTTCTTCGGCGCTGAGTAGCGCGGGAACTTCACAGAAGTTCGCGCGAGCGAGCGCTGCGAGCGGGCCTTCGGCTTCGTCGCGAGGCGACGGAGACGATGGTCACCGGCAATCGCTACCCCTTTGACCCCTGCAGCCCACTTCCCCGCGCGAGCTACGCCGTGAGCCGGACGGGCTTGGTGCACCGCGGGGGCTGCTCCCTGTTGGTTCACGCCGTGCGCTCGGGGTCGCGGAGCGAGGCCCTCGAGGGGGCTTCCCGCATGGCCCGCTGCTGCGCTGATGGTCGCGTGGCGACACCTTCACCCACCTCAGGCGAGGCACCACATGGTCTGCGCCGTTGGCAGTGAAGGTGCGCCCACGCCCCCCACGATTCCAACGCGCGGAACCGGAGCCCTATCAGGAATACCGGCAACCCTTGCAACAGCGGTGGCGGCCCCACGTGTTGGTGCGGGACAAGGGCAAATGCCGCGCTTGCGGGACCACCGAGAAAAAATCTGGTGAGCCGCTGCACATGGCCCACATCACTGACGCGGTGGCATTCGTCAAAGCCGCCGGGACGAAGGAGGCCGTGACATTCAGTTACCGCTGGGACAATTTGGTCATGCTCTGCGCCATGTGCCATCGGGCCAGTCACCGTTACAAGTGGAATGATGACGAATTGGAGCGCCGGACCGTGGTGGCCAAACTGGAGGCCGCGCTGCGCCGGTTGCGGGGCTGGTCGAGTCCGTTTGCGGTGCTGCCGCCGCACATGGTTCCGGCGGGTCACAAGGGGGGCGCCTCGTTTCATGACCGCATGCGCATCAGCCCCCTCGTGCCATTTCCCACCTTCAGCAAGTACGCGTCCGACGGCGGCTTGATTTGGCGCAACGAAGAAACCGGTCCAGAGCAATCTGCCCTGCCATTGGACCCTCCATCGTGAATCCCGTCCTTTTTGAACAAGCCTCCAGGTGACCACTTGTTGGCGTTCGGGCGTCGCTTCACTGCGCTCAATGGAATTGCTGTCGTTGTCGGTGGCTTGGCGGGGCTTGCCGCCGTCGGCTTCCGCGGCGCCATTGACTTCATTCAAACGCTGTTCTTCGAGGGGCGCCTGGAGTGGGACGTCGCGGGCGCGGAGGAATTCACGGTCACCAAATGGGGGCTGTGGGTGGTTCTGGTACCCGTTGCCGGCGGCATTATTGTGGGTGTGGTCCGGTATTTCTTGCCGGAAACCCGACGGCAAGGAATCGCTGAAGTCATGGCGGCCGTGCAGGCCCGCGGCGGCATCATTCGGGGCCGCACCGCCTGGGGTCACGCATTCATCTCGGCGGTAACCGTCGGAACCGGCGGTTCGACGGGCCGTGAAGGACCCATTGGATACATTGGCGCCGCGCTGGGCAGCAGCCTCGGCCGAAGGCTCGGTTTCCGTCCGCGCGACATCAAGGTATTGCTGGCCGCCGGTGTCGCCGCGGGCATTGCAACGACGTTCAATGCGCCCTTGGGTGGCGTCCTGTTTGCATTGGAATTGATTCTGCCGGAATTCAGCACACACGCGTTCATCCCCGTGGTCATTGCCGTGGTCATCGGCGTGACCCTGGGCCAAATTTTCCTGGGCGATCAACCCGCCTTCATGATTCCCCAGTTTGACTTCGTCAGCGCCTGGGAATTGGGCTTCTACCTGCTGCTAGGCATCGTGTGCGGCTTGGGTGGCGTCGGCTTCATTCGGACGTTATCCGGGGCCAACGAATTGGGCGAGAAACTGCGCATGCCCTATTGGGCGAAGCCCGCCCTCGGTGGCCTCATCGTGGGCCTGATGGGCATCACGGTCCTCAGCCTCACCACGCTGCCGTTCTTCGGCGGCACCGGTCACTACCACATTTTTGGAACCGGATACGCCACCCTCAACGCGATTTTGCAAGGGGAGGATTTTGTCCTGCTTGCGTCGGTCCTGGTCCTGCTGATTCTGTTCAAGCCCCTGGCGAGTGCCGTGACCATCGCCAGCGGTGGTGGAGGTGGCGTGTTCAGCGCCAGCTTGTACCAAGGGGGTCTGTACGGTGCATTGGTTGGCATCGTGGCCAACGCGGTGGCTCCCGGTTTGACGGCACCCGTGAGTGCCTATGCATTGGTCGGCATGGGCGCCTTCTACGCGGCGGCGGGCCGGGCAACACTCACCACCATCGTATTGCTCACGGAGTTGACGGATGGCTACGATGTCGTGCTGCCCATCATGTTTGCCGCAGTCACCGCAGACGCTGTGAGCGTGGGGTTGAGCCGCGACAGCATCTACACGGTCCGGCTGGAAAAAGCCGGAATCCACTTCCAGCACGACCGGCTGCAAAACCCCCTGGACATGACGCGCGTCTCGGAAATCATGACGCGGGACGTGGACACCCTTCACGAGGACCTTGACGTGGGGGAAGCATTCAGCGCCATGCAAGACCATGGGCACAATGGATTCCCCGTGGTTGATTCGGAAGGACTGCTATTGGGCGTGCTGACGCGAAGTGACGTGAGTCGCCTGATGCACGATGGCAAAGGCGACGCACGGGTGGGAGATGTGGTCTCCGGCCTGCTCATCACCTGCTATGGCAGCGACGATTTGCACAAGGCTCGGGACCGGATTTTCAGCGAAGACATCGGCCGCCTGTTGGTTGTCGATCCGACGGACCGGCGCAAGCTCGTCGGCATCATTACGCGGAGCGACATCCTCCGTGCCGAAGCGGAGAAGGACGTGGGTCGCACCAACATGTGGTCCAACCAAGACGAGTACCGTTAATCGCCCCGCAGCAGCGCGTCCACGGTGCTTGACTCGCGCATCTTGCGTGCGATGTGGTCGCGCACCGGGGCAGCATTGCGCAAGCCAACCAGGTGCAACGTCGTGCCCCGTTCACCGTACGCGATCACGTCGATGCGTTCGAGGCCCACCAACACGTCCCAGATGGTTCTGCGGTGCCGCACGGCCGTGACCTTCTCCCATGGGACGCGCCGGTCCGTCTTCTGCAAGAATTGGGTGCGAATCCGGATGCCATCGTCCTCCACAACGTAGCGCGTGAACGCCAAATTCACGGCCGGAAACGCCGCCGCAATCAAGGCCGGATACAAGCTGGCAATCTGGCCAAATGCAAAGATGGCCCCGGCGGCCAGTGCCTTGCCTTGAATCAGCGCGGGAATGATGACCGGCATCAGGAACGCGGCCACCGTACCCAACACCTTGCCGATGATATCGACGGCGGCCAGCAAATTGGGCCGCAGCTCCGTAATCATGCCCCGCGCGCCTCGTCGATGATTTCCTTGACGGCATCGGGGTTGGCGACGCCCATGAAGACGACGGGGGCCTCGTTGCCGCCCGCCGTGTTGATGGAAATGCGGCCGTAGCCAAGAATTCGTCCCAACACGTCCTGGACCACGGAAACATCGGTGACCTTGGCAAAGGTTGCCTCAACGCGCCGGCGCGTGAGCCAGCCCCGGGTCACCACCACGCCGCGGTCACTGACTTCGTACTGGGTGTAGCGAAAGACCACCCATTGGCTCCACGCCACAATCAAGCCAACCGATCCTGCGACGGCTGCACCAACCCATGTGGAGTTGCCGAACACGATGGCCGACACCAGCAAGCCCCCCGCCACCAGAAACGCCACCATTGCACCGAGCAACCCACCCAAGAGCGAACCTCCCGAGGGACGACCCGTCCATTGGGTTTCGGGGGCATTTCGTGGCGCGACTTCATGCCGCGAATCTTCCGACATTTCACCGGCCAATTGACCGATGAACGTGCGGCGGGCCTCCTCAATGTCCCGTTTGAAATCCAATGGATTCAGAACCCCGGCCAGTGCCAGGCCGGTGCCTGCCGTCTGGACGCGGACGGTGCCGTAGCCCCAGAAGCGGCCGAAGATGGATTGGTGAACGTGCATGTCCGTGATCTTGTCATGGGTGGTTTGCAGCAAATGGAAGCGCAGCCGACCATACGCCATGTACACGCGCTCGGGAGTCACCGTGTACAGACTGGTGGCGCGCCGCCAATGCAGCAGCAATGCCAGCCAGAATGCGCCCACGGTGGCCATGCCGGCAATGGTCCATGCGCTCAGGGCCCAGGAGGGCGGCCCCGCCCATGCCACGGCTGCGCTCGCGCCTGCAATGAAAACCCATGCAGCAACGATTCCAATGTAGCCGTCCACTGCCGAAAGCGTGTGCCGGCGTACTTGAGCCGTCACGGGCTCGTCATCTTGCAAATAATCAACCGGCCGGGGGTGCGCCACGGCCGCTCCATCGCGCCGTGCCTTTCAAACGTGACCACCGGTGCCGAATCATGGCCCAAACGCATGCATCGTCGCACGCGCAACTGCTCGAAGAACTCGGCATCGACTCCTCCAAACCGATTTCCGCCACGCACGATGGCTCATCCTGGCACAGCGGCGGCCCCTCGCGGGACGTGCACACCCCCATTGATGATGCGTTGCTGGGCACCATTCACGACTCAACGCCCGAGCAGCTGGACGCATGCATCGGCGCTGCCCATGACGCGTTCTTGCTTTGGCGCACCGTGCCCGCACCCAAGCGCGGTGAATTGGTTCGACGCTGGGGTGAAGTCCTGCGCGAACGCAAAGAGCCCCTGGGAAAGCTGGTCAGCCTGGAAATGGGCAAGAGCCTGCAGGAAGGCTTGGGCGAAGTGCAGGAAATCATCGACATTTGCGACTTTGCCGTTGGCTTGAGCCGCCAACTGTACG
>JBFJWV010000128.1:0-4720 GCA_041623515.1 Thermoplasmatota archaeon
CCCCATGAGCCCGTGTTCGTTTACCACCGGAAGTACGAGGCGTTGACCAGCACGGTCCGATTCCGGGACCACGACCAATTGGATTCCTTTGTCATTCGCATGGCGCAGCGCGCCGGCAAACACGTGAGCATCGCGGAACCCATTCTGGATGCAACCATGCGTGACGGCAGCCGTCTGCAAGCAACGCTGGCCAAGGAAGTGAGTGCCTTCGGATCCACCTTCACCCTGCGTAAATTCAAGGAAACTCCGTTCTCGCCCATTGATTTGGTGCGGTTCGGCACCATGAGCAGTGCCATGCTGGCCTACTTGTGGATGGTCATCGAGCAACACATGTCCGCCATTTACGCGGGTGGCACGGCGTCCGGAAAAACCACGGCCATCAACGCGTTGATGATGTTTATCCCGCCCCAAAACAAGGTGGTCACCATTGAGGACACCCGTGAACTGCGGGTGCCGGAACCCAACTGGATTGCGGGCATCACTCGTGACGGGTTTGGCCCTCGTGATGAGCATGGTCGGCAAGCGGGCGAAATCGACATGTTCCAGTTGCTCAAGAATGCCCTGCGGCAGCGGCCCGAATACATCATCGTGGGTGAAGTGCGTGGCAAGGAAGCCTACAGCTTGTTCCAGGCCATGGCCACGGGCCACGCTGCGTACGGCACCATGCACGCCGACAGCGTGGACGCTGTGATTCACCGGTTGGAATCTGACCCCATCAGCATTCCCCGCAGTCTGCTGGAAGCCCTTGACGTGGTTGCCGTTCAGGTGCAAACCCGCGTTGGCGGCAAGCGCGTGCGCCGGACCAAGCAACTCACGGAAGTGGTGGGCTTGGACCCCAACACGCGCGAAATCCTCACCAACGCGGTCTTCACGTGGGAGCCGGGCAATGACTCGTTCAAGTACAGCGGCGTATCGTACGCCCTGGAACGCATCGCCGTGGAAACGGGCAAGTCCCGCGAAGAAGTGGGTGATGAACTCGAACAGCGCGTCCGGCTGATCAACCACATGGTCGACACGGACACCCGCGACTACAACACCATCGCCCAGATCATTCGCAGTTACTACAAGGACCGCGACAACGTCGTGAAGTGGATGAGGAGTGGGCAACCATGGCCCTGACCGGCCTGCAGCGTTTCGCCTACCGGATCTTTGGCGGTTTGGCGCGCAACAGCAAGGCGATTCCGAAGCTGTCCGACCAACTGCACAAGGCGCGCAAGCCCGTCCGTGCGGAAGCGTTCCTGTCCACAGCCTGGCTCATTGGGTTGGCCACCGCGGCGGTCCTGCTCGTCCTGAGCCTGCTGCTGGTGCCGGTCCTCGTGGTCCGCTTGGGGCTGCCCTCGACCACGTTTGTTCTCATTCCGTTCGTGGCCGGCATGGGCGGTTACATCGGCTTTTGGGCCGTGGTTGCGACGCCAGCGAGCGAAGCCAAGGCCATCGGCAAAAAGATGGAAATCAAGTTGCCCTATGCGGTGAATTACATCGCCGCCATGGCCTCGGCGGGTGTGCTGCCGCAGGAAATTTTCCGCAGCCTGTCCATGCAGCACATTTACGGTGCCGTCGCCGAGGAAGCGAGTTGGATCTACAAGGACCTGCACGTTCACGGCAAAGACATCATCACCGCCTTGCGCCGCTCCAGCGCCCGTTCATCGTCCGTGAAGTGGCAGGAACTCCTGCAAGGCGCCATCACCACCATCACGAGCGGTGGCGACCTCACGTCCTACTTCAAGCAGAAAGCCAGCCGGTACCAATGGGAAAACCGCGTGGAACAGAAGGCCTTCATCGAAACCATGGGCCTGATGGCGGAAACCTATGTGACCGCCGCCGTGGCCGGCCCCCTGTTTCTGCTGGTCATGGTGGCCATCATTGTCCTCATGGGCAACGGCACCATGAGCCAGCTCAACATGCTCGTCTACCTCCTGCTGCCCGTCATCAACATCGGCTTCATGTTCGGCCTGAAGAGCATGATTCCTGAGGTGTAAATGGCGAAGAAGGACGACGAGGAAATCGTTCACTCCTCCCAGCTCGACAAGCGCATGCGGCGCGGCGATGACGAAGCCACGCCCAAAGACCAAGGGCTGCGCATCGCCGTCATTGTGCTGACGCTGGCCGGTTTCGTCGCGAGCATGCTGGCGTTCGTCGGCACCGTTGGCATCGGGCCAGGCGCCAGTTTGGGCTTGCAATCCATGTTCATCGGCATGGGCGGCATCGCCGTGACATCGGCGGCGCTGGTGTTCACGCTGGTGAATTGGCGGGCCCTGCGCGGCCACGGCGGCGCCAAGATTCTGGATCGCGCCAAAGCGGACTTGCAGCTCATCATCACGAGCATCTTTGCGTTGTTCACGATGGGCTTCATCATTTTCTTGGAGCTCGGCGCCTTGCTGGTGTTCACGGGCGTCCTCAGTGTCGAGGGCAGTGTTCTGGGTCAAGCGGACACGTACATTCTCTTCCAGACGATGATTCTCCAGGTCTACATCCTGGCCATCGTCATGCGGGTGCTCAACCCGACGCGGTACCAGCCACCCCGCATTGACGTCATCGCGAGCCGCATCGTCACCCCGGTCTCGCTGGTCTTGATGGTCCTGGGCATCTTGTTCGCCCTGAACGTGCCCCAGAGCCTCGGGGTGGCCACGCAATTCCTGCCCCGGCAAGCCATTCACTTGCTGACCATGGGCATTGGCTTGGAGTTCATCGCCATGCGCATCCGGCTCCGCTTGCCATCCATTGGGTCCCTCTTTTCCGGGGCCGTGGAAACGGCGCGCCGGGCCAACCCGGATGTTGCCGAGCAACTTCGCAAGAAGGCCCGTGTGACGTACATCGCGGCGTTCGTCTTCGTCGCCATTTCGATGGCGTTCGCGGCTTTCGTGGGCACGGGCGCCATCAACATCGGCAGCGGCCGCATGGCCACCAGCTTGGCCATTTTCTACGGTGGCACTGCCGTGATCATCATGGGCCTCGTGGCGGTCCGCATCTTCCAGTCCCCTTACTTGCGAACTGGACTGACGGAGGAAGATGAGCTGGAGCGGTTGGTCAAGCGCCGGCGCAAAACCCCGCAACAAGTCTTCCGGCAATCCGTGTACATCACCACGGGGACGGTGTCGGTCATTTTCTTGGTGGCTGCCATCGCCACCTTCCGGGAATTGGCGCCCATCCCGAAAACTTACGCCACGGACATCTTCCTCTTGGCGCTCATCTTTGCCGGAGGGCCCTATGGTTGGTTCTTCAATCAGGACTTGAAACGCATCCAAGCCATGGATGAGAAATTCCCGGATTTGCTGCGCGACGTGGCCGAATCGGCCCGTGCCGGCATGACGCTGACCCGTGCGTTGGTCACCGCCAGCAAGGGCACCTACGGGGCGCTGACGCCGGAAATTCAGAAAATGGCGGCCCAGGTGGAATGGGGCGTTGATTTCGGTGACGCCCTGCAACGTTTTGCTGACCGTGTCAAGACCCCCCTCATTGACCGGACGGTGGCCTTGGTGGTCCAAGCCCAACGTGCCGGTGGAAACGTGGTGGACGTGCTGACCGCAGCAAGCGACGATGCGCGTGAAATCAAGCAAATTGTGCAAGAGCGCAACGAGCAGATGACCATGTACCAAGTGGTTGTCTACATTGCGTTCTTCGTGTTCATTGCCGTCGTCATGGTTCTCTCCGCGCAATTCATTCCGGCGTTCAAGGACGCGGTCGGTGCGGCCGCGGGGCAATCGGTGGGCGGCTTCAACTTCAAGGATTTCGAGGTGGAGGACTTCAACATGCTGTTCTTCCACGCGGCCATCATCCAAGCCATTGGGGGCGGACTGGTGGGCGGTGTCTTGACGAAGGGTGAGCCCCAGGCCGGCTTCACGGCCATCGCCATCATGATTGGCATTTCGTGGGTATCGTTCCGCGTCGTGTTGTCGCTGATGACGGGTGGGGCATGAGCTTCGCCCGGGACGACGACGGCGCATTCCACGCATTCGAGGCGGTGCTCGTGGCGATTTTGATCACCACGGCGATTCTCTACGTCACCGCGACCGCGACGCCGCCCCTGGAAACCACGGGCTCCGGCGTCGACGTCAACGAAATCGCTGAAACCATGCTGGACGACTTGGACCGGTTTTCGCCGGACTTGGAAGGCCGAATTGAATTGGCCTTGGCGGGGGATTCCAGCGACTTGGAGGCGGACATGATTCCTGTGCTGCAAAAGTTCCCTGGCTTCCGGTACGCATTGCGGCTTGACAACGGCGTCGGGACGCTGCAAATTGCACCCAGTGGTGGCGGCACGTTGGTGACTCCCCGCGGGGCCGGCGGCGCCAGCATGGTGATTTTGCCGAACCTCACCGTGGATGCGCCGTCGGCGGTGCGTTCCTTTGGCTTGGGCGACAGCGTTGCGTCCGATGCCACGCCATTGGACTTTGAGGGCTGGGTCGATTTGGAGTCGCCTGCGGGTTCGAAGCTGGGCCCTGGCGGCAAAACCTGGTACTCCATCTGGAAAGATTTGGAGGGGGACTTTGACCGCGTTCCTGCCGGCGTGCCGCTGGGCACGTGGACGTGCAATTCATTGCCGGGCCAGTGCCTGGATTTTGAGGTGACCGTTCCCGGCGGATTGGTTGTGGAACGGCCGGTGTACGGATTGCAATTGCTCATTTGGGATGGTGCGGGATGAAGGACGACCGCGGCGCCATGATGCTGCTGACGGCGGTCATTCTGGTCATTGGCTTCATCGCCCTCTCTGGGATGGCAG
>JBFJWV010000129.1:0-4638 GCA_041623515.1 Thermoplasmatota archaeon
GAAGCTCGCGAAGGCAAAGCGTCCGTGATGGGGAATCATGGCGCCGGCCTTCATGTCGTCGAACAATTGGCTGATGCAGGGCGGGAACGCCTTCTCCTTGACGGGGCCAAAGTCTCCGGTGTTCCAATCCTCCTTGGCCGTCAGCAAATCCGGCGCCAGCTTGTCCAGGTATGGCTGCAAGGCCGCCTTGAGGTCCGTGGGCGCTGGCGCCTTCATTTCGTCATGGAGTTCCGTTTCCAAGCGCCGGCGCAGGGCTTCCTCGCAGAGCGACCCCAAGTCCCGGGGCGTCAGTTGCACCCAGCCGTTTTCGAGAGTGCGCAGGACCAACTTCCACTCCGGGTGGGCGGGTGCATGCTTGAGGACGTCCGAGAAATGCATCCGCCAAGGGCCATTGTCGGTGTCGACGGGGACGGCCAAGATGCTGGCGATGTTCAGCAGGGCGTCTTCGGATTCGGTCCGCAGGGCACGGCGCACGCGAGCGGCCTCCTTGGCCGCGTAGCGGCTGGCGACGATGCGGTCTTGCAGGCAAACAATCAGCATCTTGGCGACGCCGTGGCTGAGAATTTCTGTGAGCGCCTGATGCTCGCTTCCCACGTCCCCCGTCTCAATGAGGTCACGGCCAAAACTGCGACGAACCCGTTCTTCAGCGCGGCGCCGCACATCGGCATAATTGCCCGCGGTGAGCAACTCCTGGGGAGCTGGCCCCAGCTCCCGCACCGCATCCCGAACTTCGGGGAGGAATGGGAAGTACGCCAGGCGTACGAGGTCAGCCACGTGTGTTCCAGCGCGACCCGCTACTTCAGAGGCACGTCAGCTTGACTGAAAACGTGCCATCGTGCTCCAAGCTGCGGTCGACGCGCAGTTCCCACAAGCCAGCGCTTGCAACCAAGTCCTTGGATTCGTCAATGTCCTGGTTGCCGGGGTAGTCCCCGGAGGACACGGCGTAGCCTCCTCCGCCGCGGACGATGACTGAGAAGTCGCCATCTTCGCCAGCGGTTGCGGTGATTGTGAGCCGTGCGGCCTCGCCGCAGGAGACCAGGACGCGGCTGTTCGAGTTGATGTTCACGTCTTCATGCGTCAGTTCCACGCTGTCGCTGGCCAACGCACCTTCATCGGTGCAGCCGCTCAAGGCGACGGCGAGCGCGAGCAAGACAACGACGCGCATTAGCAACTCAGGGTGACACTGTATTGGCCACCAAATGCTGCGTTCGTTGTCACGGACACGGTCCACGTTCCGGAGTTGCCCGTGATTTTCTGGGCTTGGCCTTCTTGGCCGCCGCCACTGAAGCTTTCGGTGAAAATGGTGTTTCCATCGCCATCGGTCACCTTCACGGAGATGCTGCCACCACCTTGGACGCCCATGGTGATGGTCCCGGCGCCATCGAGGCATTCGAGGGACTTGCTTTTGGTTCCACTGCCCAAGTCGCCTCCTTGGCCAGCGATCACAATGGAATTGTCAAAACACCCCGCCGTTGCCGTCGCCAACAGCGACACAGCAAGGACAGCAACCAGCGAGTTTGCACCGCGCATGACGCAGCATTGACCATCGGCTTTGAAAGCGCTTGCCGGGGACGGCCGGCAATTGCCGGGATAAACGGCCCTATTCCGTCGGCGGAGTGCACAGCACGGCCGCTGCGTATTGACCCTGGAAGTCAATGCCTTGGTAGGGGTCGTAGCCCCCGTAGGATTGGCCCCCCATGCCCCAATCGTAGTCCTTGACTTCCACGATGAGCCTCCATTCGCCGGGCTCGCCAGTGATTTCGCGGTCCAATCCTTCTTGTCCTTGGCCCTTCAAGTTGAGGCTGGCCTTGGTGGAGCCGGCAGCGTCTTTGATGTAGATGACCAAGTGGCCCTGCCCTTGCGCACCGGCATCAAACCGGGCTTGACCATCGCATCCAAATGTGACGTTCTCGCGGATGCCGCTGGCCCATTGTCCCTGGCCCGCGACGTCTGCCGCTACCGGGATTCCTTCTGTGCATCCCGACATGCCAATTGCAAGCGCCACAATGGCAACCAACCACCGAATCATGGGGCCAGAATGCGGCATCTGGCCAAAAGGCATTCCGGGCCGATCGTCGACGGTTATTCGCTTTCGATGCGTGGCGCCAGGAGGTACATGATGTGCCCCTTGCCTTCCGCGATGTCGAATTCCATCTTGACCGGGTAGTCGGTGCCGAGGTTGAGGGTCAGGGGCTCGCTGCCCTTGATGACCTTGGCCATGTTGGAGAAGTAGTCCAGAGAGAACAGGCTGCGGCTCTTCTCTGGCGATTCGATGGCGATGAGGCTGTCGCCGCTCAAGTTGAGGTTGACTTGATCCGTGTCCCCGTCGGCCAGCAGCTCGAAGGCGTCGCCGTCGGCGGTCAGTGCGATGTGGTCGCTGACGGCCTCGCTGGCCTTGATGCCTTGTTGCAATTCGCTGGCCGCGATGGTGACGCGGCTCGGGAGATTCAGGTTGGGAACCTTGGGGTCACTCATGTTCGTCGTGTCCACCAAGGCCATGCGGCGCGTCAAATGGCCGATGGAGAACACCAACCGGTGGGTGTCCTCCTTGTATTCGAGGCCAATCATGTCGCCGCTGCCGGCGAGTTTGAGAATGTCCTTGAGCTTGTCCAGGTCAACGCCCATCTCCAGGTCGGATGCTTCGAATTCTTCGAAGGCGCCCTTTCCGAGGGAAAGGTCAACCATGGCCACGTGGGCCGGGTCGACCGCCTTGAGGCTCATGCCTTCGGGCGTGCAGTGGATTTTGGCCTCATCGACCAGTGTTTGGACTGCGTCCAGGACGGTCTTGAGGACCTCCGCTTTGACCTTCGCCTTGAACATGATGTGCTCCCTGGAGGCCCACCTAAGAGAGGGACTTAAGGCTATCACAGACCTGTTACCAATGTTTCATGTGGAAAAGGGCGAAAGACCGCCGCGCTCGGGGTTTTTAGGAGGGAACCCCAAAAATGAGGGAGTGGAGAAGCCAGGGGTCCCCCCTGACGAGTCAAGCCGTTTGCGCGCCATCGAGCAGTTACGCATTTTGGACACCCCCGCCGAGAAAGTGTGGGACCGCCTTGTTCACTTGGCGGCCGCGATTTGCGATGTCCCGATTGCGCTGGTCACGGTGGTGGACGCAAAACGGCAGTGGTTCAAGGCCAACGTGGGCCTCGACGTGTCCGAAACCAGCCGGGAGGTATCGTTCTGCGGGCACGCCATTTGGAGCGACGACATGTTCGTGGTGCCGGATGCATCGGAAGACGAACGCTTCGCAGACAATCCCCTGGTCACCGAGGCGCCCCACATCCGGTTCTACGCGGGCCAGCCCATCAACGCACCAGACGGCAACAAAATTGGCACCTTGTGCGTCATTGATCGACAGCCGCGGCGCCTGACGTCAACCCAAGCGGCCAGCATGAAGCTACTGGCGCAACAAGCAGAGGACCTGTTGATCATGCGGGAGTCCATTGTGACCTTGCGCAACCTCGTCGAAGAAGACCCAGACATCACGACGCAGTCGGTTCTGAACCGCATTTCCCATGACTTGGCAACGCCACTCACACCCATCCTTCTGCGGCTCGCGTCACTGCGTAAACTTGTGGCCGGCAATGCCGACGCAGTCACTGCCCTGGCATCCATCGAAGACAACGTGAACCGGCTCCGGATGGTTCTCCGGCAAACCACGGAGGCCCTGCTGGGTGCCCCCGAGCCCAACGACGGCGACTAGTATTCGCGCCACTTGTGGTGGCATTCAACGCATTCGTTGATTTCCGTCGGCGGCTCATCACTGCGCCGCGTTTGCATGAGATGGAAGTACGCCTTCCCGTGACCACACTTGGGACACTCGGTGTCCTGCTGCTGGCGCATGTCATCCACTTTCTCGACAACCACCGTTTCCTGACGGTCCACCTTGGTTTCCACGACCTGCTTCTTGGCGGGCCCATCACTGGACCAGCCGCACCGCTTGCAGCTCAGCTTCCCATCCTTCGGGTAAACCATGGACTTGCATTCAGCGCAAAAGGGCACAAATCGCTCCAGTTGGCCCTCGTTCATGAGGCTTGTTGCCCGTGACGCGTCAATCGAGCCGTCTGCCCCGGAAGACGCGCTCCCGCTTGGGGTCCGGTTGCCATTGATTCGGATCCTCGGGAATGGGCGGCGGATTTTGCGGATAGCCCCAGTGGCCACCCTGTGCCGGCGGCTGCGGCATGGGCGGTTGGCCCATGTTGGTGCTCATGTGTTGCATGGCCTGCAGCATTTGGTTTTGCAAATCCACCTGCTGCCGCAGGTACGGCGTCGAGGTTGCATTTTGAACCAGGCTTTCCAGGAGGTACTTGATGTCGCGGTACGGCCGGACGCCAGTGAGTTGGTTGTACGTCCGGGCACGGCCAACCTGGACTTCTTTGCCACCCCCAGCGGCAACGCCAATGCCCGCGCCGACGCCCATCTTCTGACCGCCAACGCCAACCCCCACGTGCGCCTCGCTGGTGTCTGCGCCCAAACCAAATCCACTTTGCGTCACGGGAATCAGCGTGCCGTAATTGAAGATCCGGCCCAGCAAGCCCTGAGAGCCGTCCAAATCCGTGATCACTTCATAGCGCAGTTGGCGTTCCTTCTGAACGAAGAATCCGCCCTTGAAGACAATGCGCAGGTTCATCAAAATGA
>JBFJWV010000130.1:0-4629 GCA_041623515.1 Thermoplasmatota archaeon
AATCGTCGCGCACGGCCGGGGGCTCAATGCCCTCCAAGCCGCGGGCGGCGGCGCTCAACTGTTCGGCGGCGCTTTGCCGAAGGCCAATGTGATGATCCAATCGGTTCAATTGCGCCAGTCCGATGGCTGCTTGAAGTTCGGTGAGGCGCCAGTTGAATCCAATCCTGTTCGGGGCGCCCCGAAGGCCGGTTTCCTCCACTGCATTTTCGCCGTGGTTCCGAATCAGTTGCATGCGCGCAGCCAAGTCCGGGTCATCGGTCACGCAAACGCCTCCTTCACCAGTATGGATGTGCTTGTGGTAATTGAGGCTGTAAACACCAATGTCGCCGACGGTTCCCGCAAATTTTGCGCCCTCCTTTGCCGTCGGGGCCTGCGCGCAATCCTCGACCAGTGGCAAATCGTGGGCATCGGCGATGGCTCGAAGCCGTTGCAGTGCCCCGGGGTGCCCGAACAAGTCCACCACGATGATGGCGCGTGTGCGGGGCGTGATGGCTGCTTCCACGAGGTCCGGATTCAAGCAGAAGGTGGTTTCCTCGATGTCGACGAAAACCGGGATGGCTCCGTAGGCAAGAGGCGCCATGACGGTGGCGGACATGGTGGTGGGCGGAACGATGACTTCGTCGCCGGGTCCGATACCGAGAGCCCCGAGCGCAGCGACCAATCCAGACGTAGCGGAGTTCACGCTGACGGCGTGGGTCGTGTCGAACAGCGTAGCCCACTTCTCCTCGAATTCCCGGACGACTGGCCCGCCGTGAAATTCCGGGCCCCACGAGCCGTAGAAGCCGGACAGGTTGTCCGCGTCCATCACGCGGCGCACCGCCTCCATTTCCGGTGCTCCCATGCTGCGGTAGGGGGGCAGATCCTGAGCAATCACGGGAGCTCCGCCATGGATGGCGAGGGAACTCATGCGGGGGCCCTCCCCGTCGCGTGGCCGATGGTGAAGCGTCCCCGGGCCTGATGGTTCATTTCAATGCGTCGGACAACCTTCGGCTTCATGGCCTTACGCATCTCCCATGGCTTCTTCATAATCCCGCTTCAGGCGCTCGGCAAGATGAACCGGGTGATGGTGGCGCTCAGCAAACCGGCGCCCTTCCTGCCCCCTCTTGCGCAGGGTGCTCCGGGGGGCTTCGAGCAGTGAGCGCAGGGAGTTCTTGATCGTGGTTTCCGTCGCATCAATGATGGGCAATTGCTCGCGGAACGTTTTGGGCAGGAGCCGCGCGTCATCCGGGCGGATGTGGGCCACCACGGGCTTGCCGAGGGCCATGCATTCCACGGCGAATGCCCCGTACCAGCCGACGCGCAGTTGGTCCACGACAATGTCCGCCTGGCCGTACACATCCATTGCCTCGGCGTGGCTCATCTTCTCGACCAACTGGAACCGAAATGCGAGTCCTTCTTCTCGGAGTTCCGCAACGGCGTCCAGAATCGCGGCGGTGCCTTTGACGCCCCGGTCGCTGGGTGCATGAACGATGAGCGGATCATCGGCTTCTTGTTCCTGCGGATATCGAGGAGAAATCAAGCGG
The DNA here is from genome assembly GCA_041623515.1 of Thermoplasmatota archaeon. Lineage (GTDB taxonomy): Archaea > Thermoplasmatota > E2 > JACPAO01 > JAHFTW01 > JBFJWV01. The sequence continues at coordinate 1,524 of JBFJWV010000130.1, forward strand.
GGGTCAACCCGTGGCGTTGGCAAGAATTGCGCCCGGTCCGGCAAATTGTGCAGGAGATCCGGGTTCGTGGCGTAGATGAGCTGCGCGTGGCGGTCGAAGGTGGCGATGCGTTTTCTGCGGTGCGCCTCATCCACCTTCTCCTCGGCGGTTGCCATCGTAGGGTAACTGTGGCTCCCGCCGCGTGCTCGTACAAAAGATGGGATGCGCACATCATCGCCTTGGAAGGACACCGCCACAACTTTGCCGCGCCGCCGCAGTTTGCCCAAATCGCTGAACTCGGTGGCGGCCGCATACGTGTTGTACGCAGCGTGGGCCATGCGGCCGTGCGTGCATGCGTTCGGTGGGCACGGCGGAACCCATGCAGGTGCGATGCTGTGGCCAAAATTGCAGTGAACCACGTCGGCGTTCGCCATGGTTTCTCGCAGCAGCCGCCAGCGACGCCGTTCCCGCATGAGGATGGAGGTTCCAGGCGGCGCAAGCTCATGGTCCGCCGGGTGGCCGAATTGGGAAGGAAAGAGGCTGTAACTGTGGCTGTCAAGGCCGATTTCACGCTCGGCGCGCGCCAGTGCGGTTCCATGGCCGCCGACGTCAATGGGCAAGTGGTGGACGCGCACGGGGGTTCTATCGTGGCTGCCCTAAAAGGTGTCCTCGTTGGAATCAAAGACCACCTGGAACGTGTTTGCCCAGAGCGCCAAGTTCCACAAGCGCCAGCGCGCTCGCACGTCCCGGGGGGACGCATCGTCACCAGGCGGGTCAAATGCTGCTGCATCGACGAAAGGCAGGTGCAGCGAAGCGACGGCGCCGTGCATGTTCTGCAAAAGCCGGCGTTCTCCGGTTTCGAATCCAATCTTGTCCTTGCGCTCCAGGATCCTGGCCGGGACGAGCCCCTGCATTGCCTCACGCAAGGGGGCCTTGCGGGTCCCGTCGGCCGTGATGAGGGCCTCATCAGGAAAGCTGAGGCAGCTCGTAACAAGCTGTTGCGTGAGAAACGGAACCCGGCTTTCGATGCTGTGTGCCATGGAGTTGCGATCTTCGTACCGCAGCAGCGATGGCAAAGATGTACGCTCCAAGGTTTCACGCAGTTCACCCTTCAGGCTGGGTGGGTGTATCGCGGTCGGACGGCTCCGGGCGCCGCGCGTTTGCAGCCAATCCCACTTCACCAACTGCAGGACTGGAGGCCGGTTTTGGCGTTGCAACCGATGCCTCAAGCCGGCCGGTAGCAACCAAGCAAGTGACTTCGTCCAAGCGTCGGGTCCGCTCGCTCGCGCCACGCGTCGCGCGGTTCGCCATTTGCCCTGAAGGAGCAGTTGTGCAACGTACGCGTAGCGGTAGGAATCGTAGCCGCCCAACATTTCGTCTGCGCCTTGGCCGTCGAGCATCACGATGACGCCTTGCTTCTTCGCGGCCTCAAAGACGGCGAATTGAGCCAAGATGCTCGTGCTTCCAAACGGCTCGCCTTGGGCCCGCACCAGCGCATTCAGGGAATTCACGGCCTCCTGCGGCGTTAGGCGCACTTCGTGGCCATCCGCGCCTGCCGCTTCGTTGACCAACTGCGCCCATTTCCATTCATCCAACGCCGGGTCTTCGGGTCGGTAGGTGAACGTGTCAATGGTGCCTTCGTCCCCCAAGGCCGCCCGCATGGCGCACACAATGGCTGCGCTGTCCAGGCCGCCGGAAAGGGCAGCACCGACGCGGACATCGCTGCGCATGTGGAGCCGGACGCTTTCCAGAAACGAACGTCGGAATTGAACGGCGGGAGGTTCTGACGAAGTGGGGGCAGTGACGTGTTCGTATTTCGCCACCGGGCCGGCCACGCCCTGAAAGTCAAGCCGTTGCCAGTGGCCGGCGGGGAATTGCTCGATCGCCGCGAACATGGTGCGCGTTCCATGGCCCGTGATGCCATGGTCGGACTCAAGGTAATCGCGAACGGATTGCAGGTCGGCGGCCCGGCTCACTCCGGGAACCGTCAACAGGGCCGGCAACGTTGAAGCAAATGCGGTTGCCCCATGCACCCGCGTCACATACAGGGGCTTGATGCCAAACGGGTCGCGGGCCAAGGTGACGCTGCCATCCCGTTCATCGAAAATGGCGAGAGCAAACATGCCGACAAACCGTCCGAATGCAGCAGGCCCCCATTGCGAAAATGCGGCGAGGATGACTTCCGTGTCGGATTCCGTCGTGAACGCCTCGCCCAGCGACGCCAATTCCTCCCGCAACTCGCGGTAGTTGTACACTTCTCCGTTGTAGACCATGGCGTAGCGCCCACGACGCATCGGCTGCCATCCTCGTTCGGACGTGTCAATGATGGCCAACCGCAGGTGCCCGAGGCCAACGCCCTCCCATTGCGATGCGCCTGGCCACGATCGGTTCACCTGCGCGGTTTGGGGCGTGCCGTCTTTGCTTGGGCCGTGCAAGAATCCGACATCATCGGGCCCCCGCTCGGCCTGGGCGGCCAGCATTTGCGGCAGCAGATCGGACGGCATCGGGGATGTTGCAATGACGCCTGCGATGCCGCACACACGGATGCCACATGGCGCCGGCTTAAACGGATTGGGAATTCAAACAGGCGCAGAATTGGCTGCTGTTCTGCCAGCCGCGTCCAGCGCGTCATAGACGTGCAAGAGCCGCCGTTCCATGGATTCCCAATTGAACGTGGTTTCCGCCAAGGCCCGACCGTTGGCGCCCAATTTCGCCGCCGCGGCCGGATCGCTCGCCAAGTCGCGCACGGCTTGACGTAGCGCCCGGGCATCGTACTCAATGGCCTTTCCAACTTCGTGCTGCGCGACAAACGAACCGCTCCAGGTGCCCTCGGCCACAATGCTGGGCCGGCCGGCCATCATGGCCTCGAACAACTTGTTGGGGCTTCCAATCCGGTTGATTCGGGCATCGGGATTCAGCAGGCACAGCACGGCGTGGCTGCGCGTGGTCAGGTCAAGGACCTCCTGTGGCGACACCAGGCCCAAGTAGTGGATGTTGCCCCCGTCTGCCACCGCTTTCTGGACGTGGGCCTCCATTTTTCCGGTCTTGCCAGCAAGCAGGAATTCGACGCCGTTCATCCCGCCCAGGGCTTCCAAGGCCGTCGGGAAAAAACGGGATTCGTCCATGG
>JBFJWV010000131.1:0-4627 GCA_041623515.1 Thermoplasmatota archaeon
GAGGCCGGCGATTTTGCCGGCGTCCTTGGTGGCTTGACGTTGGTCGTCGTCGAAGTAGGCCGGGACGGTGATGACGGCGTCCGTCACTTCTTCGCCCAGGAACTTCTCGGCGTCTTCCTTGATCTTGCGGAGGATGAGCGCACTCAGCTCTTGGGGAGTGTAGGACTTGTCGTCGATGGTGACCTTGTAGTCGGTGCCCATCTTGCGCTTGATGCGGAGGATGGTGCGTTCGGCGTTGGTGACCGCTTGACGCTTGGCCGCGTCTCCGATCATGATTTCGCTGCCGTCTTTGCTGAACGCAATGACGGAGGGGAAGTTCTTGCCACCGTACACATTGCCTTCGGCAGAGGGGATGATCTTTGGGTTGCCGCCTTCGATGGCAGCAGCTTCACTGTTCGTGGTTCCAAGGTCGATGCCGATGATGCGTCCCATAGGGGTCACCTGATGGTTCGGCGTATCAGCGCTTCTATAAGAGCCTAACGTCGCTAGTCAGTTGAGCGAGGGATGGGTGCCAATCGGGTGCGTAGCCACGTCCGGGGCGCCCCGGAGACGATGAGGTACAAGGCGTGCAATTGCAGGAGCCACGCCATGGAAATCCAAGCGTACGCCCAGAATGCGGTTTGGATCCCTTGCAGCCAGCGGCGTTTCTCTGGACGGTGCGGGTCCAGTGCCCACGCAATGAGGTAGGAGATCATGCGGGCAGGGAAGATGTAGATGGCCAAGGCGATGGTCGCCCAGAGCGGCAATCCGGGGGCTCCTTGAAACGCCCACAACACGCCCAAGAGTGGGAGGAACACAATCACGGGTGCGTTCACAGCCGTCACGAACTGCCGCAACAACCCGAACGTCCGCCAACGACCCACGCGCCGCCGTTCCAACAGCAGTCGCAATGCGTGCATGCCCACCACTTCGCTCCACCCCCGGGCCCATCGGCCGCGTTGGCGAATGAACGACGCAAAGCCGCGCGGAGCCGTTTCCTCGACCAATGCTTCCGGAATGTAGGTGATGTCCCACCGTCCGTCCCGATACACCCGGGCCGTGAACTCAATGTCCTCCGTCAAGGAGCGGGGAAGCCATCCGCCCACACTGGCCGGAACTTCTTGGCGCACCAGCGCGGCGCTCCCCGCGAAGTGGCCGGCGCCGAAGCGGTCCTCGTAGTACGCGTGGTCCACGATGGTGCTGAACCGTCGTTCGGATGCGATGAATGACGAGAGGGCATTGGCTTCGGGATCCCGTGCTGCTTTGCGCGCCTGCACCACGCCAATGCGCGGATTGGACTCCATGCGGAGCGCCATCATGCGCAGGGACCGATTGTCCAGGGTTTCATCGGCATCCAAGATGAGGCACCATGGCGTGTCCACGTGCCGCCACGCCTGGCTCAGGTCCGTTGCCTTGGAGAGTCCCGCGCTGGGAACTGCCTGGATGCGGCCGGGATGCATGGTCTTCTGGTGCGTCAACAATTTCGAGGTGGCTTGGTCCGGCGCGGCGTAGGCCACGACGAACTTGGCGCTGGGGAGCCGAGCCAGGTTCAACGGAAGGGTTCGGAACAACGAACCCGATTCCTGCTTGCACGCCACCAAGACGGTGATGGGCCGCAACGGACCATGAAGGATGTCGGGGGGGTCGCGGTGAACGCGCCAGCGGTGAATCAGACCGGCCGCGCTGGCCACGTACTCGAACGTCACTTCGAACACCAAGTACGCGCTGATGACGAAGAACATGGGCCAAATCCAATGCGGCGCGGCAAGGAAGATCAGCAGGACAATGGATTCCAGCAACACCAAGACGGTGAGGCTGTCAATCCAGAATTCGGCGATGCCACCTGGTTTGAGCGTCATCCACCGCGGCATGCCGGGCGGGTCAGCGAGCGAGGCCAATCCGATGAGGACCGTCAATTGCAGCAGGCCTTCGAGGCCGCGCTCCACCACCGAAGCCGAGGCATTGGCACGTGGCCACCCGACCACGAACGCCACCAACAAGGAGGTAGAGAGCGTGAGCAGGAACAACGCTTCCCACGATTGGCCTCGGGTGCTCTTGCCCTTGGATTGGCGCCGCATCCAAAGAACGTCCACGAACAACAACGTGTAGCCCATCATGGCCGCCAACAGGGGCGCCGCCGGGATGGGGGATGGTCCCAGCGCAATCAATGCAGCCGCCGCAAGCGCCAACGCGTGTCCGATGGCGGGGGTGACGGATCGGGTGCGACGCACGCGCAATTCATCGGCAGGAAGGCGAAGGGATGCGATGACCAATTGCACGCCGATGCCCGCCAGGCCAAGGCTGGTCTGTGCGGGAAGAACCGTGTCCAGCACCCGGAAGTACAGGGCCGTGATGACTACTGCCGCGCCGGCCGACGTGGTGGTGATGGAGAACAAATTACGGTGGGCGCCCACGCGTTGGATGGCAATCACCAGCAGCCAGGCTCCACCAGCCATCATGGCCGTCAATGCGACTGGATGCTGGGCGATGGTGGTGGCCACGAACCCGCCCAATGCGAGGCCCATCGCCAAGTACCACGCAATTCGTACGTCCACGCATTCAATCGGTCGGTAAGTGCAAAAGGCCACCGACCACGCAATTGACCCTCTCATCCGCTCTCATCGCCGGCGAGCGGTGACGTGGGGCCTGTTGCGACCGCACCATTCAAGGACCCCCCCACCGCGTCCAGAATTGGACATCATGGCCTCTTCCAATCCGTCCATCGCGCACACGGTCCGTGAACACGTGGCGGCACGCCCCGTTCTCCACGAGGCGCTGCGCCTCGGCATTGTGAACCATTCTGCGCTTGCGCGTCGCATCGCCGAGGAGGAAGGATTGGGTCGGGCCGATGCCGTCCTGAAGGCGCTCACACGCCTCCAACATGAATTGGGCGACGCACCCGCCGACGCATCCGAGGTTCAGCGCGCGCTTGCATCATGCCGCCTGGAAGTGCGCACTCGCGTGGCCATGCTCACCTGCGAACCTTCTTGGCAGGTGTTGGAGGCGCTGACGAAGCGTGCGCAGGCCGTGGCCGATCAAGACGAACGCATCCACATCCTGCATGGTTGGGATGCGTTGACCGCCGTGGCCGACGAATCAGTCTTGGACGATCTTCGTGCCGCCATTCCTCCGGAACAAGTGCTTGAGCACCGTCGGGGTTTGGCCGAATTGAACGTTCGGACCGCGGATTCTTTGGACCACGTTCCGGGTTTCATCGCCTTCGTGGCCGGAGCGTTGTCGGAACGAGGCATCAACGTGGTGGATGCGACCACGTGCCGGCGGGACCACATTTTCTTGGTGGACCAAGAAGACTTGACGGAGGCCATCGCCGCCGTGGAGTCCCGCGTGGAGTCGTCCGATTAGGTTGCGAGCGGTGCTTCCAAGGCGTGCATGGCACCCATCACAGTGGCGGTTGCGCGTTGGAACAGGTCTTCATCGATGGTGAGTGGAGGGGCCAGGCGCACCACGTCTTGGCCGGCGAGACCAACGAGGTAGCCCGCGTCCTGCATGGCCGATTGCACGGTGGATGCTTCGCCCGGTGTAGTTGGTAGGCCCAGGAGCAATCCTTCGCCCCGCACGTTCACGCCCGCATCGTTGGCGGTTTGCTTGAACCCGGCTCCAAGCCGGGCGGCGCGGGCCACCAAATCGTCCTCAAGGATGGTCTGAAGCGTGGCCGTTGCTGCCGCAGCGGCGACGGGGTGGCCACCAAACGTGCAACCGTGGCTGCCCGGGCCCAAATGCTCCGACAAGTCGTCGGGCACCAAGCACGCTCCAATGGGCCAGCCGCCTCCGAGCCCTTTGGCGGTGGTGATGATGTCGGGTTCCACTTCCAAGTGTTCGTGGCCCCAGAATTTCCCCGTGCGTCCAATGCCGGTCTGCACTTCGTCCGCGACGAGAATGCTCCCATGAAGCTGGGCTTGCTGGCGCAAGGTGCGGGCGGTGACGTCGTCCATGGGTCGCACACCACCTTCGCCTTGAATGGGTTCGAAAAAGACGCCGGCCACGTCGTGGCGTTCGAATGCCTCTTCGAGGGCGGCCGGGTCGTTCCAGGGCACATGGACAATGCCAGGGACCAGCGGGTCGAATCCGGCTTGGTGATGCAACTGCCCGGTCAGGGTCAGTGGGCCCATGGTGCGCCCATGAAAGGAGCCCTGGAAGCTGAGGATGACGGCATCGTGCCGGTCGTTGGAATGGGCGGCTTGACGAACCAACTTGAGTGCGGCTTCGTTGGCTTCGGTGCCTGAGTTGACAAACAAGCTGCGTCGGTTCGTGAGGTCGTGCAATCGATCGGCCAAAGCGAGCCCGGCAGGGTGGGCGTACAAGTTGCTCACGTGCCAGGCCGTCTCCATTTGCCGGCGGACGGCGGCCTCCACGGCGGGGTGGCGGTGACCGAGCACGTTGACGGCGACTCCCGCCAAGAGGTCGGTGTAATCGGTCCCGTCGATGGTGGTCACGGTGGTGCCCTGCGCCGACTCAATGCAATGGGTGGGCGTGCCGTAGTTTGGCACCATGGTGCGGTCCCAGGTTTCTTGCCAATTCATGCAAGGGCCTCGACTTTCACGGCCATGGCCATGGTCGTCCCCGTGTTCGGGTCCCAGGCACTGGCGATGTCGCCGATGCGAACTTCTGGCACACCGGCTTCGATGGC
>JBFJWV010000132.1:0-4624 GCA_041623515.1 Thermoplasmatota archaeon
CATTGACCGGGGGGAGTGCTACGTCGCGCGTGACGCCGACTCGCAGCAGGTGCTCGGGGTTGCGGTGGCCGAGCAGGAGGATGCGTGCGAGGCCCACCTGGCCGCGCTCGCCGTCGATGAGTCCGTTCGCGGCCGCGGGGTCGGGTCAGCGCTGCTACGCACCGTGCAGTCCAGCCTCGGCCAAGGAGGGACCTTCCGGGTGCATCTTGAGGTGCGTGCCGACGACCAGAAGGCCCAGGATTTCTACATGCGGCACGGTTACCAGCCGGAAGGCTTGCTGGACGGCGTCTACAGCGACGGGACATCCGCCGTGCGTTTGTCCCGGCCGGTCTAGTTGTGCTGCAGGGCCGCCAGCGCAAAGGCGGGCAGTGATTCTTCGCGGTGCGGCTGGGGGGACGGCGCGGCTTCCGCTGCGCGTTGCGCGACGGGGGCCAGGCCTTTCTTGCCAGCGGCGAGGCGTTCAAACCGTTCCATGAGGCGGTCCCGGTGGTCCGGTTCATCGCCCATCACCAGCTCCGCCATGCCGCGACTCAGCATGAACACAGCGCGCTTGTGGTCGGTCTTGGATTTATGGATGTGTTGAGGAGACACTTCCATCTCTTCGTATCCCGCGAAGGCCTCGTCAGCGGGCAGCCCAGCGTCTTCGAAGAAGCGCTTTACCTGACATAGCAGGCTATGGAGCTGCAGCAGCTCATCTTTGTGCATCCCATGCCAAGCATGGCCGCTGCGCGATATATGTGTTACCTGAATGGGAACCAGGTCCCGCAACAGGAGAAAAGGAGGGAAAAGGGGCGATTTGCCTATTGCAGATCGTCTTTCGTGAGGATTTCGACGTCTTCCGGGACCTTGGAGACGTTGCCCATCTTCACACCGACGACCGTGGCGATCTTCTTGTCGGCGGCGATGTCCAGCAAGCGCTGGGTGATGACGCCGTCAAAAATCACCGAGTGAATTGCCTTCTTGCCGCCCTTGAGGGTGTCCGCAAGTTCGCGCACGGGCAGGTCTTCGCTGATGGCCTTGCCGTCCTTGTCCAGGATGGTTGCCTTCAGGCTACCGGATAGGTTGGCCAAGGTTTCCTTCACCGAGGCCCGCGGGTCGTGAGCCGCCTTCTTGGGCGTCTTCTTGGCAGGGGAGCGTCCACGGGGCTTCTCATCCTCGTCGCTGTTGCCGCCGCGTCCGCGTCCGCGGCCACGTGCTGGCTTTTCGTCGTCGTCCTGCTTGGCACCACGGCCACGTGCCGGCTTCTTGTCTTCGTCCTTGGCGCCGCCACGGCCGCGACCGCGGCCGCCTTTGGCTTCCTCGGTCTTCTTGGCCGCAGGTTTCTGCGCGGACTTCTTGGGGCGCTCGCCCACATTGATGCCGCTTTGCGAGATGAACTGGTCCGCCGTGCGCTTGTCCTTCAGGCACTTCATGACAAGCTTGTGGGGGAGTTCCTCCACTTCACGCGTGTCGGGGGCCCGGGCAACAAAGTCCACGTCGCAGGTTTGCAGGATGGCGCGGGCGATGAGTTCGCCGCCGCGGTCGCCGTCCACGAAGATGGTGGTGGTCTTTTCCTTGGACAAGTCGATGATTTCGGGCTTGATGTCCTTGGCGCCTTCGACGGCGATGGCGTTGCGGATGCCGCACTTCAGGAGGTTGATCACGTCGTTGCGGCCTTCCACGATGATGATGGAGTCCGCCACTTGCACGTTCGGGCCGCACGGAATCTTGGTTCCTGGGTAGTACGTGATTTCGTCAACCTGGACGCTGCTCTTGATGTCGTCGACAATCTTGCCCGTGTCCACGGTGGGGTCGTCGTTCATCATCCGCAGCAATTCCTTGGCGCGTTCCCGCACCAAGTCACGGCGTCCGGCGCGGTCGTCCTCGATGGCAACGACCTTGATTTCGGCCTTGGAGGGGCCGATGCGGTCGATGGTTTCGATGGCGGCGCCGATGATGGCGCTCTCGGGTTTGTCCATGTGGCTGGGAAGCCGCAGGGTTCCGGTGGTCTTGCCGCCCTTGTGTTCCAAGTCGACTTGGAGGCGACCGATGCGGGCGGCCTTTTGCAGGTCCCGCAGTTCCATGTCGCTTCCGAGCAAACCTTCGGTTTGTCCGAAGACAGCTCCAACGATGTCGGGTTTCTCAACGACGCCGTCAGCTTTCAGGGTGGCTTTGATGATGTATTTCGCAGTGGATGGGCTGGCCATGTTGGCACTTCCTGGGGCCGGTCCTCCCTGAGGCGATCGCGGACGACACCGTGGCCTGACGGCCTGGCGTGGTCGGGGATTGCTGATGACGCACAGAGTGCGTCGAGTGAATGTGATGGACTGTGGCGGGCACAGCGGGGTCACCGCGGGGCACCGGCCTCCAGTTGAACACGAGGTTGTTTCGTAGTTAAGGCCTTTGCAAGGCCCCTGCCGGCCAGCGGACGCCTTGGGCTTAGAAGCCGAGGGTGATCTTGCCGCCCTTCTTCAGGTCCTCAAGGGCGCTTTGGTTCGCCTTCTCGATGGCCTTCGGGTCGTTGACGCGGCTGGCACGCTGGTTGACTTCACGAATCTCGCCCTTGCGGCGGTCGTATTCCGCCTTGCGTTCGCCGCGGACTTCCACGATTTTCTCGCGGAGTTCCATGGCCTTGTTGTGGTATTCATCGGCCTTCTTGCGGATGGCGATGAATTCCTGGTGCTTGGAGTCTGCCTCCTTGGAAATCATGCGGATTTCCTTGAGGGCGGCAACGAACTTGTCGTGGTGGTCGCGGGCGACGGTGTTGAATTCCTGCACGCGCTCGTGTTCCAGGTCCGCTTCCTTGAACAGTTGGTCGATGGCGACGTCGGTGTCGTCCAAGTTGACCTTGACCGCCTGCTGCTGCTTCAGTTGCTCTTCGAGTCCTTCGAGCTCGTGGCGCATCTTGCGGACATTGTCCACCAGGTCGCGCTCCTTCTCGACGGTCATGACTTGCGTCTCTTGGCGCTCCATCATGTTCTCGATTTCATTCTTGAGCTTGCGAACTTGCAGAGGCAGGGAGCGCTCCATGGCGCCCTTCTTGCCTTGCTTCTGGGCGATGAGTGCCTTCGCTTGGTCCTGGTAGGCGTTGCGGCGCTCCTTGTGCTCCCGCATCTTCTTGTTGGCCTCGTCGCGGGCTTCCTTGTGCTTCTGCAGCTCTTCGGACTTCTCGCGGCGTTGGTCGTTGAGGAGGTTGCGGGCATCGCGGGCCTCCCGGCCTTGGTCGTTCATTGCGTTGCGCTGGTCAAGCAAGCCGTGGAACTTGTCTTGCAGGTTACGCAGGTCCACCTTCTCGGTGGGGTTGTCAGTGGCGGGAGTCGCTTCAGCAGTCATGGCACGCTACCTCTTGGGTAGCGCGGCCGACTTGGATTTTTGTAAAAACCCTTCGGGGACGTCCCTTACGGCCGTCGGCGCGATGCGGCCACGCCCAACGCAGCCAACAGGGTGACCACGGCGGGGCCCGGCGTCTTCTTGCTGGTTGGCTCTTCGTGGTCCGCGTCCGTGTCGACGGGTTCCCCTTCACCCTCTCCTGAATCCACGGGCGCATCCTGCTCCACCTGGAGCGGGGAGAGTTCCAGGCTCAGTGCACCGGAGAAGCCGGTTGCCGTGATGGTGGCGTTCCAGGTGCCGGCGGCTGCCACGGGGAGTTCGAGTCCGTCGGTCAGGGAGCCGGTCCATGCGATGTCCGCCAGGACGCCATTGGGGTCCTCGAGCAACAAGTGCAGTTCGCCTTCCGTCAATTGGAGCGAGTAATTCAGCGCTGCAGCCGTCAGGCCCGATTCCCAACTCACGACGAACGTGTCGGTGATGGCGCTGGGCGCATCGAGCGTGAAGGTTCCCCCATCGGCGCCAAACGTGTTGTCGACCGTGGGCGGCGTGAACGCCGGCGGGTCCGCGGGGTCGGTGGGGTCGGTTCCTTGAGCGACCTCCGTGGCATCGGCGTGGCCGTCGCCATCGAAATCCATCGAGGGGTCCGCTTGGGCGCCCACCGTGTAGGATCGTTGGCCGACGCCCTCGTCCGAATGGTTCCAGATGGTGCCGCTGATGACGTATGCTTCTGTCGTCACGACGAAGCCGCTCATGCGCATGCCGGGGGCGATGTCGCCAAACGCATCGCGCGGCACGGTGATGGTCATGGTTCCCGCACCGTCATGCTCCGCATCGCTGGCGATGCCGGTGGGTGTGGTGGTCATGACGCCACCGTTGAAGACGTCGGCGCCGAATTCGTAGGTGGTTCCGTCCAAATCGACGGTCCAACGGTACGCCAGGGTTTCCGTGGGGTCCGGCTCGAAATCGCCGCCCACCATCATCTTGAACACGAAGTCCGTCGGGTTTTCCGCATGGACCCAGGCAGCGGTCAATTCGACGCTGGTGGCTCCCAAACCCTGGATGCTGCTGACCGAGTCGCCGGCATCATCCAACACTTCGGGATTGGAGGCCGTTCCGGCTTGCGCGAGCGGGGCCAGCGCCAACAGGGCGGCCAATGCGATCCAAGCTTTCATGCGGGGAACACCTGCACTTTGACGTTGTTGCGGCCGCCGCTTGCCTTCCAGGGGAAGGCGGCGGTCGCGGCGCCACCGGCGGGCACTTGGATGGTTTGCTCGTTGGTCGCGGTGCCGTCCACCATGAGCACCACGCGAAGCGG
>JBFJWV010000133.1:0-4618 GCA_041623515.1 Thermoplasmatota archaeon
GCCAGCCAGAACGAATTGCAAACCATGCAGATTTTCGGGCGGCTCATCCCAGTGCACGCCGAGCGGCGCGATTTCTGGCTCTGCTGCAACCGTGGGCGGCTGCGTCATGGGCGCTTCCGGTTGCGGTGCTGCGCACCCCGAAAGGGCCATGACGACGAGGCATGCCACGAGGAGTCGCTTCATGGGTACCTCCGCGCCAGGGCGAACACAACCAGCAAGACGGGCGCCATCCACCCGGTGGGCGTGGCCCGCTCCTGCTCGACTTCCTCCAGCACCATGGATACATGGACCGGCTCCGATGCACGGGGCGGCGCTTCGCTGCGGACCCAAATGTCGTGGGTGCCGGGAGACAGCCCATTGATTTGCAAGGCCCAAGGACCACGGGCTTCGATGGATCCCCAGGGATTGTCATCAATGCGGTATCCCACGTGCGTCGCATCGGAATCGGTGTGGACACCGCGGACGGTAAACGGTTCGAACGGACGGGCAACGACGTTGCCCTCCAGGCGCGGCGGTTCGAGGCGAACCAAATCCCACGCCTCGAATGCCTCCTGCGACGGGGGCACGCTGAAGGTGTCATTGTCCACGGAATCACCCAGCTCCCCGCCATCTGCCAAGCCGGCAGCAATGACATGGTTGCCGTTGGCGGCCATCCCAGCCACCCAGAACTGCACGGGCTGGGGCTCGGAAGTGACCTCGGGAGCCAGCCAAGTGACGGCCCATTCACGCACTTGCGTTCCGGCCACGGTGTACGTCACAGCCCCCGGAGCATACACTTCCACCAGCTCCTGCATGTCCGCAGGCGCCTCGAACGTTCCGTCGTCGGCTTCGATTTCAAAGCCACCTTGCGGAGCAGGATTGGGCAACGCGGGGGGCCCTCCCGTCACCGACACAGTCAACCGGTATGCTTGGCCCGGTTGCCACTGGTCGGGAATTCCCGCCACGGACACGGCCGCCGGTGGGCCGTAGATTTCGTCCTCACCCGCAGGACCCATGTTCGGGACGTTGTGGCAGCTAGTGCAGGTGAATCCGTGGCGGCCGCTGAAACCCGTGGCCGCGTTGAAGTTCGCGGTGGTCAATTGGGCCATGGCCAAGCCAACGGTGGAGCCGACGAGGAGGATGACGAGCAAGAGAACACGTCGCTTCATTGGGCCGCGGCCTCGCGCAATCGAGTAACCACCCATGCACGGTCTTGGCTCGCCAGGAAGAACCCAGCGCGCGGCCCACGGTCTTGCCCCAAGATTGCCTGGTAAATGGGTCGGAAGGCGGCCGCCGGGCTCCGTTCGCCCTTGGCCGCGTACACGGCCTCATGGATGGCGGCACCGGTCCAGTCAATGGGCTCCAGCGCGTCAATGAGGTCGGCCAAGAAGGCGCGCTCATCCTCGCTAAACGAGTGGGGCGGCAGCTCCGGCTGGACCTCGAACTTCACTTGATCGGGGGCGAAGCCCGCCAACCAGTAACGCACGTGGTGAATGCGATCGATGAGTTGCTCCTTCGTCTCGCCGTCCGCGCTAGGTGCCAATTCGCCGCTGCGTTCGAGGATGCCCACCACGTCATCGTCGGCTTGGGCCATCTGGCAAACCGTCACGAGGTGGCTGAACGGAACCTTGGCTGGCAGTTCCGCAGGCGGAGCGCGGGGGCACGACAATTCGTAGGTGCGTTCCACTTCCGTGAATGTGCCCGGGTTTTCCTCGGCGCCAAAGCGGATGCGTTCCAGCCGGTCAAACTCGTTGACTAAGTTGACGACGCCGAGCCCGGGGTCGAAGTCGATGTGCTTGCGCGGCGATTGGCGCATCAGAAGGTAACGCAGCACCTCGGGCGGCGTCATTTGCAGAACTTCCGTTGCACTGACGGCCAAGCCCGTGCTGGAATGCATGGCGCCTTTGCCCTTCAGGTTCAGGAATTCATACATCACGTGATGCGGCTCCTTGGAGTCGAAAACGTCGCGCACGAGGGCTTTGCCGGTGTCCCAGCTGCCACCCTTGGCTCCATGGTCTTTTCCGAATGCTTCGAATGTGACACCCAGGAAGGACCAACGTGCCGGCCAATCCACGCGCCACGGCAGTTTCCCGATGCCACCTTTGCGCACGTCCACCGTGAAGGTGCCGGCGTCGGGGTCCGTTGTGTTGCCAGCGCAAGCAGCGCACCGGGCATGCAAATCGGGGAATTCGTAACTGGTGACTTCGACGCCCGTGATGCGGCTGCACGTGGGACATTGGGGATTGAAGGGAGCCCATGTTTTGGGCAACTGCCGCTTGCTGATGCGCTCAATGATGCCGCGGACCGTGTCCACCTCATCGAGTGCCTTCTGCGTTGTTTCCACGTAGCGGCCTTCCGCATACATGTCAAAGGCAGACAACACGGTGGGTTGGATGCCCAACGCTTCCAAATTTGCCAAGAATGGCTGCAAAAAATGCTCGGCGTAGGAATCGTGGCTTCCGCAGGGGCACGGAACCTGCCGCAGCGGCATGCCCACGTATTGCGCGTAGTCGATGCCCGCCTCATTTTCCTCCAGGAACGGGTAGACTTTGCGCAGCGGATCGTAATCATCCGCGATGTAGAGCAGCTCGGCGTCGCCGCCCGCCTCCACGGTTGCCCGGAAAATGGCCTCAGTGGTCAGCACCTCGCGCATGTTGCCCACATGAATGGGCCCGCTGGGGGTGATGGCGGTTGCAAAAACCTGGCGGCCATCGCGGCCGTGCATTTCCATCAATTCCCCTGCGGTTACGTCCGCCCAGTGGGTCACAGCCGTGCCACTTGCGCCGGCCGTTTGAGGGTTCCCACGCGCAAGCATCAAATGGAGGACCCAAGTCGGCCGCGCTACCACGCGGGCGCGTGGTGTAGCTTGGATATCACCGGGCCCTCCGGAGGCCCAGACTGGGGTTCGAATCCCTGCGCGCCCGTTTCCTTTTCAAGCACCCTCGGGCATCGAGGGTCATGCCCCGGACCTTCATGGTCAGCATCGACGGAAGCCTCAGTGACCGGGAAGCCGCCAAGGTGGTTCAATCGGTCCAGAAGAGCCTTGCAAAGTGGTTCAAGAAAGGCCACGGCATCAAGGTTGAACAGGTCAAATGACCAAGCAGCCCGCGCCCGACATTTCGGACGTCGTCAAGGAGGCGCGGCGCGCGTTTGGCAGCCTTGCAAAGGACTTCCAAGCATCTTGGCAGAAAGCCTTCGACGATGCGGAATACCGCTTCGATAAGGAGCTGGGCAAACAAATTGCCAAGCACCCCGAGTTGTACGCGGAGTTGAAGCGGGGCTACAAGAAACTCCGCCGCGGCACGGACAAACTGGCAAAAGACCTGGGACTCAAGTAGAATCGTCTTCGGCGAGCCGCCGGCTGCGCCAGTAAAAGAGCCCCATCAGCGCACCAAAAATGAGAATGGGCGCGAACAACATGATGAAGCCGATCAATTGACGGGTTGGGCTCGGCGACAACAGCAGACCTGCACCAATGATGACGCTGGCCAGGAATCCAATCCAGGCAACGACGTAGGGAAAATTCCGCTTTTCCTGCTCAGCCACGGATGGCGGAACACGCGCCTACGCTTGACGCATGCGGTTGTAGCGCTCCGTGAACAGCCGCTTGCACGTGGGACAACAGAAGGCGTGCTTGCGGTCACCCAACGTGGCTTCCAGCGGTTCGTTCGTGGTTTTGCCACATTCGTGGCAGGCGATGGCGACGGGTGACGAAATGTCAACGGGTCCCGCCGGATTTCCGAACCGGGCCGCATCGAGCTTGACCGTGTAACCCAAGATGACGCCCAAGTCCTCCATGCGACGGATTCGGGCACTGATGGTGGGCACCGTGGATTCACAAAGTGCCGCGAGCTGCCGGTAGCTGCGGCGGCTGTCTTCTTGCAGCGCCGCCAAGATGCGCCGGTCCAACGCGTCCAGAGCCATGCTTTGCAGTTGGAAAGCGTCAAACAAAAGGCCTTGGGAAGCCTCGTTGCCTCGTGGAGCAAACATTGCAAGTGGAGGGCATGACGTGCGGCAACTGCGAACGGCATGTTCGGGAAGCGCTCTTGGCAGTGCCCGGCGTGGACAGCGCCGTCGTGGACTTGACCTCCGGCCGAGCAACCATCATGGGCACGGCGGACCCGGCGTCGTTGGCAGCCGCCATTGTGGGCGCCGGTTACGCGGTCAAAGCCGATTGAAGCCCCAGACGCCTGCTTGCACGGCGGCGGTGGTGACGAGACAGGCCACGACAATGCCGGCGTAGTAGTAGCGCCATGTTTCCCGCAGCGGCAGGCCAAAAATGTGGGCGACCAGCACGCCGGACCAAGCGCCGGTTCCTGGAATGGGCGTCGCAATGAAGCCGAAAACGGCCACCTCCTTCAGCGTCACCACGCGCTGCTCCGTCTTGCGGCGGGTGCGTGAGAATGCCTTATCCAAGACCCGGGCGGCCAAGCCCCATTTGCGCACCCCGCGCTCAAGCGCCGGGTAGAACCAGGTTGATATCGGCACCACGAACAAGTTGCCAATCAGAGCCCAGGTGAACGCCTCCGCCCACCCCATGCCGTACGCCAAAATGGCAACCGGGATGGCCAAGCGGACTTCGCCAATGGGACTGATGGCCAGCAAGACGACCGCCAGCGGCGCCGGGAAGAACGCGAAC
>JBFJWV010000134.1:0-4598 GCA_041623515.1 Thermoplasmatota archaeon
ATGATTGGCGAAATGCTGTGGTGGAGTCTCTTCTTCGGCGGGCGTGGCGGCAACCGCCAAGGAGATGCCCGGGTGCAAATCATCCTGTTCGTGGTCGCCTTGGTGCTCATCATTCTGGCGCCCATCATCTCTCGGTTGACGTATCTGGCCATCAGCCGCAAGCGGGAATACCTCGCCGACGCAACCGGCGCCCAACTCACCCGAAACCCGGAGGGATTGGCATCGGCGTTGGCCAAGATTGGAGCGTCGGAGCCCGAAGATCACCATGGCGGTGACCGCACCGTGGCCAGCCTCTACCTTGCCAATCCGTTCAAGCGTGTCCGCAAGGAGAGCCTGATGGCGACCCATCCGCCCATTGACGAGCGGATTCGCCGCCTGCGCGCCATGTAAGGCGCGGCCACAACCATTATGCTCCAGGGCTGGAGTGGAACGCGCAATGCAGCGCATGCCTTTCGTGGTCATCACCGCAATGGTGGCCATTTCCTTCGCCGGATGCCTTGACGATGACCACACCATTGGTCCGAACACCCAGCAAGATTTGGTGGTCAACGTCGGCGATTCCTTCGTGGATGGATCCCATTACTCCAACCCTGGGTTTGACCCCATGACCTTGAGTGCCCCCGTTTATGGGATGCTTCCGGTCGAGCAAGTGTACGTCACCATGAGCGATGGCGTGCGCATCGAAAACGGCGTGTACCGCCCGGACACGGACGTGCCGTCCCCCATTTTCATTAACTTCAGCCCCTACCATGGCGACAAGGCCGCAGCCCGTGGCGACGGGTTCGGGCAATACCTCATCGACAACTTCGTGCCCCGCGGCTACACGGTCATCCTCAGCAGCATCCGTGGCACGGGCCAATCGGAAGGTTGCTTCGAGGTGGCCAGCGACCGCGAGGCGTTGGACGTCAAGGAAGTCGTGGATCACTTTGCGGCCGAGCCCTGGTCCAATGGCCTCGTTGCAGCCGGTGGCAAGTCGTATGACTCCACCACGCAAAACGGCATGATTGCCAAATTCCCCAGCGATGCATTGCGGGGCATCTTCCATGTCTCTGGCATCACGGACATGTACGAGTACACGTTCCACAACGGTGTGCCGGCCCGCATTGACTCGGCCGCGTTCACGAGCCGTTACGCCCTGGGCCAGAGCACCCACGAGTATGGCAGTCCTGCTGGGGCTGCGGCTGGCGATGCGTCCGCCAACGACGAGGACGCTGAATCGCTCATGCGCCTCAGTGGCGAAGGATGCACCGAGAACGCCAACAGCTTCGCCATGCCTGCGGCGTCCACGGCCGCCGGACTCAAAACCGACTACTGGATTGAACGCGACTGGACCCAATTCATTGCGGACTCCACCTGGGATGGATCCATTTTCTTCTACCATGGCTTCCATGACTGGAACGTCCAGCCAAGCCACATTTTGCCTTGGCTTGAGAACCTCCCCGAGCAAATCGATGCCAAGGTTTGGCTGCATCAGGACCGCGAAAACCTGGGTCACTTGTATCCCATGCGCGCCGACTGGAACATGACCATGCTGCGCTGGTTGGATCACGAGCTCAAGGGCATCGACAATCACTTCTGGGACGAACCCAAGGCGGAACTGCAAGGCTCTGACGGCTTGTGGCGCGCCGAAATGGAGTACCCGCCGCAACGCGCCGAATGGACTGCCTACAGTCCCGCCGGCGCCGCAACGGACTGGGAAGTGGTCATCGCCGACGACGATGGCCTTCGGTACTCCGGGGCTCCCCGGCTGACCATTGAGGCGACGCTCAACAACCCCGACCCCGTCGTGAGTGCGGTGCTGTACCGCATGGATGCCTCCGGCACCCGCCACTGGATCAACGAAGGCGTCATGCGCGCGGCGTTGAGCCCGCACCAAGAGGAGCTGGCTCCGGTGACGCCCGGCGAGACGCGTGAATTTGTGCTGGACTTCTACGCCCAGGAAAACATCTTGGCTCCCGGTGAAAGTTGGGTCATTTCCATGACTGCACCGGTCCAGGAATCCATCGTTTCCCCCGCGCAAGAGGAGGGCATCACCTACGACATGTCGACGGCGGTCCTGGAATTGCCACTGGTTCCGGCAGGGGACATCATGGAGCACCAACCGGCGCCCACGGACTGCTTCGCCTGCTAATTCACGGGCCGGTGTATTCGACGATGTGCAGGCCACTGCCTTCGTCGCTCAGGACAATGTGCGTGTCATCCAACCAGAGGGCACCCCAGGTGTAGGTGCTCGCCTTCGGGCTGTCATCCCGTTCCACTTCGGCAAGGTAGTAGCCGACGGTCTTGGGCTCCCGAAGGTTGGCTTCGTTGGAGGCGTCCACAATCCACAAACCGGCCTTGTTGTGGGCCAACGCCATCTTGCCGTTGCGCAAGTCAAAGTTGTGCGGCGAGTAGTCGAGGTTGGTCACGACCAACTCTCCGGGAAGGGTCCAGTGGCTGTCGCGGCCAATTTTTTGGATGTCGGTGGGGTCCGTGGTGTCGAGGAACGTTAGGTACCCGGTTTCATCGGCACTGATGATTTCCGGTTCGGTCACCGTGACGTGCCGTCCCGCAATCATTTCGTCAAACGGCCGGGCAAAGTGGATGTTGCCCCGGCTGCTGGGCGCAAACTCCGTGTAGCCGTCCAACTCCACGGGGTTCGTCGGGTCGTTGAAGTCCACGACGCGGACGCCCTTGTCCCAGTAGGAGACGTAGAGCAGCGTGTCGCCGGTCAGGGGGTGAATTTGTACGTAGGTATCGTGGGGGAAGTACAGCTTGCCAGCCGGTGGCGTGGCCAGCAATTGGAACTGCCCGACTTGGATGATGCCTTGGCCGCTTTCGTCCATGATTTGGTACACGAGGACGCGCTGCGTTGCCGTCAGTGGATCTGGGCCAACCGGCGGTGCGTTGGCCGGCGCGCTGCCGACCGGGACCGTGTTGCCCCAGAAGTCGTACGTGGCCACGAGCAGGTACTCGTTGCCATTGACGTGGGAGTGGTAGGTGATGGTGTGGACCCCGTTGTAGGGCAGGGGCACGTAGTTCACCATGGTGGGCGCGGTCTTGTCCGAGATGTCCACCACATGGATGCCCCGGGGAGTGCTGGCCCGTGGGTCGCCCGTGTCTTGGGCACGTCCACCCAACTCTTCGACCGTGTTGCGCTGGGTGGCGAAGAAGGCCAAGGTCTCGTCGGCATTGACTTCGATGTCGGAGCCCGTAGGGGCCTCGTAGTTGCCAATCATCAACGGGTCCGTGGGGTCGCGGATGTCCAGGATGCCGAAGCCACCGTAGTTGCCGATGGTGCCGGCTGGGCCGGTGCTGCCCCGCGCCAGGTACACGTACGAGTCGGTCAAATCGAGCTCGGTGTAGTAGCCGCCTGCTGGAATGGCGTTGGGGTCGCTCGAATCGTCGAACCCGTTGTGGTAGGCAACGAGACGCGTGTTGCTTTGCGTTGTGGCACCAAAACCATCGGAAAAGTCGAGGAAGTCCGATCGGACATCGGTGTCAATTTCTTCATAGTCCGGGTCGCCGCCTAGCAAATCCAAGCAACCCGCTCCGGTCATGGTCAACGCCAAGAGTGCAGCCACTGCCACCGCTCGCATCACTTCTCGACCTTGGTGCCGGCTAAAAGGGGTTCTGGGCGCGCAGGGTTTCGTCATCGGGCGGATTTTGGCAGGGGATGCCCGCATCCTGGAGCAGCCGTTGCGTTGCGCGCAGGGGGAGGCCGACCACGTTGCTCCAACTGCCCTCCAGTTCCACATGGGGTGCCAGCAAGGCGTCTTGGATGCCGTATCCGCCTGCTTTGCCCCTCCAAGCGCCGGTCGCGATGTACTGGTCAAGAACGTCCGCAGGGGGATGCAGCGACAGGTGGGATGTCACGGATGCTGTGGTGGTGTCCTGTCCGCGCCGCAGCGCCAAACCGGTCGTCACTTGGTGGCGCCGGCGCAAGCCATCCAGCATGGCGCGGGCTTCCTCGGCCGTTTCTGCCTTGCCCAGAATCTGGCCATCCAAAACCACGGCCGTGTCGGCGGCGAGGACAATGGGGGCGTCAACCGCAGCTGCCTTGCGGGCGGCGACGGCCTCAATGGCCGCGACGGGGTCGGGGCCCACCATGGTCTCGTCAACATGGGGTGCCGCGGTTTCGAAGTCATCCAGAAGGTAACGAAGCAGAACCCGCCGTCGAGGCGACGTGGATGCCAACGTGACGGTCACTGGGTCGCCTGTTCAATGGCGGCCTTCAACTTGGCCGAGATGATGGCGCCGTCGGCCTTTCCGCGCAGTTCCGCCATCACCGGCCCCATGAGGGGTCCCATGCCGGCCATGCCGCGCTCCTTGACGAAATCAATGCGCTCCGCGATGATGCGCTCGATGACTGCATCCACTTCCGATTCATCGACCGCTTCCGCGCCAGCGGCCGCAATGGCGCCAGCGACATCAAGGGACCGGTCCGCTTGGAGGGCAGCCAAAATGTCAGGGACCGCTTCCTTGGCGAATTTTCCAGCGGCCAACGCCGCGGCAATCTCGGGCATGGCCGCGTCAATGCGGTCCCAGCCGGGGCTGCCGAGGGGGTGCAACGTCAAGACGCGTGCAGCGAGCTTGCCGTCCACGCCGGCCTTGCGCCA
>JBFJWV010000135.1:0-4585 GCA_041623515.1 Thermoplasmatota archaeon
AGGTCCGCCGTCACGGTTATCCACTCGAGCTGGTGAAAACACACCGTGAGCGAACCCCACATTGCGGGCTGGCGCGAGAGCATTGAGGTCCCGGCCTGGGGCATCGACAATTTGACGGCGAAGCTGGATACGGGCGCACGCAGTTCGTGCATGGATGCCCGGGGCATGGAGATTGACCCGGACCAACCGGACCGCGTTCGTTTCACATTCGAAGGACCCAATGGTCCCGTCGAATGCGACGAGGAAATCCTGGATTGGCGCCTCGTGCGCGACTCGGGGGGCCACCAGGAACTTCGCCCCGTGATTCGTTGCCGCATTGCCATGGCCGGCCGCGCCTGGGATGACGAAGTCACCCTGCATGATCGCTCCGCCATGCGGCACCGCGTCTTGATTGGCCGCAGGGCGCTGGCGGGCCACTTCATGGTGGATCCGGAACGGACCTTCGTGTTGACTCAGGCTGCGGACGGAATCTTGGCCGGCGCATCCACTGCTTGACCCGATTGGACGTTCCAAAGGTCCCCGTACACGCCGCCCGATTCAACCAGTGCGTCGTGGCTGCCGCGCTCCACCACGCACCCATCCACCATGACGAGGATTTCGTCTGCGTTGCGAATCGTTGACAGGCGGTGCGCCACCGCGATGGTCAGACGGCCGGCGCGATGGGCGTGGAGGTTCCGCTGAATGAGTTCCTCCGTCCGGGTATCCACGGCGCTGGTGGCCTCGTCCAGAACCAAGACCGCGGGGTTGCGCAGAACGGCCCGAGCAAGGCTGATTCGTTGCCGCTGACCGCCGGACAATTTGACGCCGCGTTCCCCGACGAGTGTGTCGTAGGTTTCCGGCAAATCATTGATGAATTCGTCCGCGCCGGCAATGCGGGCGGCTTCCTGGATTTCTTCCAGCGTGGCTTCAGGACTTCCGAGTGAGATGTTTTCGCGCACGGTTCCAGTGAACAGGAACGGCTCCTGGCTCACGTACCCGACGTGTTTGCGAAACGCATCCAATTGGAAGTCATCCAATGGCTTGCCGTCCAGTAGAATCCGCCCTTGCGTCGGTTGGTAGTACCGCAGCAGCAATTTGAGAATCGTCGACTTGCCCGCACCGGTGTGCCCAACCACGCCAAGCACGCGTCCTTGGGTCACTTCGAAATCCACACCGTTGAGGACGTTGGGTCGGCTGGGGTAGCCGAAGTGCACGCCCTCGAATCCGATGCGCGTCGGCGGCGTGGGCACCGGCTTGGCATCCGGCTTGTCCTTGATGCCCGGTTCGGTGTTGAGCAAATCGAGGATGCGCCCGGCACTGGCCTCGCTGCGCTGGATTTGGTTGAACAGCATGCCCATGATGAACAAGGGCATGATGAGCCGGGTTCCAAAGAGCAGGAACGTCACGTAGTCGCCAATGCTGGGGCCGAGGCCGGCAAAGGTCATCCAGCCACCCACGGCGATGAGGCCGGTGTAGGCCAGCCCGGCGACCAAGTACAGCATGGGCACGAATTTCGCGCGTTCGCGGGCCGCGCCCACGGCGGCGTCACGGTATTCGCCGGATTGCACGCCGAGGCGCTTCTCTTCGTGTGCTTGGGCCGTGTACGCTTGGATGACGCCCATGCCTTGGATGTTGTTCTCGAGGATGCTGTTCATGGCCCCGACCGCCTGGCGGGTCTTGCGGTATTGGGGTTGGACGCGCGTTGCGAAATACCGCACCGCGAAGACCGCAAAGGGAAGCGGGGCGAACAGCAGCAGCGCCAGCCGCCAGTCAAGCCACAAAAGGAAACCGTACACGCCAACAAACGTCACGACAAGGCGAACGATGCTTGTGGTGCTGTCGGCGATGAATTGCTCCAGGTTGTCCACGTCTTGGCTGACCACGGCCATGACATCACCCGTTTGCCGTTCCTCGAAGTAGGAGGTGTCCAGGCGTTGCAGATGCCCGTACAACCGCATGCGCAAGTCGTGCCGCACTTTTTGCGCCACCGTGTCCCACGCGTAGTCGCTGCTGGTCTGGAACAGCGCCAGGCCAAGGAAGGTGCCCAGCACGGCCGCGCCGTACCACACGAAGTCGCGGGTCATCAGCACGCTGCCGTTCGTCAACAAATCCACGAGCGCGCCAATGACGACCATCGGCAACAAGTCGAAGATGCGCGCCATGGCATTGGCACCCAAGCCGACGCCAATGCGCCACTTGTATGGCTTGACCATCGGCAGGATTTTCCAGATGTGGCGGCCCGCCAAGGCTTCCTTGTCGGGTGCAACGGTGCTCATTGGATGCGCCGAGTTGGCACTTCGTAAAAGAGGCTGGGTAAGGGGCAGAGGGGGATGAGGCGGCGTGAGCCTGCTTAGACGAGCTTCAGAACGTCCATGCCGCGGCCAATGTCGCCGGTGAAGACGTAGCCACCGTGGATGCGCGCATCCCAGGGATTGGTTCCTTCGGGTTGGTATTGGTCCAAGATGCGCGGGCTGGATGGGTCACTGAAGTCAATCAGCAGCACGCCGGCGCTGTACCACGCCATCACCATCTTTTCTTCACCGGGAACCAGGGTTCCAAAGTGGGCGGTGCAGTTCGGCACGCCAGCGGTGTATGGGCGCAAGGGGCGCGTCAACGTGCCGGGGTCGTTCGGGTCGACACCGCTTGGGTCGGGGGCGGCCGGGTCAACAGCGGGGGTGACCGTCGGGGGGCTCAGCCAGGCGACCAAGACGGGGTCCGTTTCGTCGCTGAGGTCGTAGAACCAAAGGGCTCCCGTGGGGCTTGCGGTGCCCGTGTTTTCGTCGTAACCGATGCAACCACCGGGGGTGCCTCCGCCGTTTTGTTCGTCGCCGATGATGAGCACGCTCGCGTCCTCGTTCACCATGGCCAGGTGGTGGAGAGTGCGCACGGGGTAGCCGGCGAATGCGGGGTTGCCCACGACGGGGCTGTCGGCGGGGTTTTCGTTGAAGTCCACCACGCCAAGCACTTCGATGCCGGCGCGCTGCACGGCGGGGTCCAAGTTGCTGAGGTCCCAGATTTCCGTGCGGTCAATGCCGGCACAATAGCCGCGGAATTTCTCGTCACCGAAGCTGCCCCAGAAGGTGATGTCATGGCAGCCGTGGGTGCCGTATGCATTGATCAGGCGGGGTACGCGCGGATTGCTGGCGTCGATGATTTCGTTGAAACCGCCTTCGCCTCCGCTTTGGCTGTTGAACACCCAAGTGGTTCCGGGGATGACCGCCACGTTGTGGTTGGGGTGAACGAAGATGCGGCTCAGGTACTCTGGGTTGCGCGGGTTCGTGACATCCCAGAAGTGCATGCCATCGTTTTGGGTGGCCAGAACCAGGGTGCGGTGACCGTCTTCGTGGACGATGACGTCGGCGTCACGGGCGTAACCCGTGATGCTGTCTTCCGGCGCTTGGAACACCAGTTCCGGCTCGGCCGGGTTGCTGATGTCGGCGATGAAGAAGCGTTCGCTGCGGGCGCTGCCAAACACGTAGTCGCCGAACACCCAGATGCCGGCGCCGGTGGGGAAGGGGTTGCCTTCGTCATCCACGAGCTGGGCCACGTGCATCAGGGCGGTGGTGGTTGCGGGTTGGACGGAATCGTAGGATGGTTCCATGTCCTGCATGCCAGCGACAACGCCGGGTCCGGTTCCATCGCTGTCGAGGCACCCGGATAGGGCGGCGGTGGCAAAGAGTGCAATCAAGAGGGCTTGCTTGTTCATTGGGTTCACCTAGATAATTTCGAGAATGTCCATGCCGCGGACCGTGTCTCCGGTGTAGACGTGGCCCTTGTAGTAACGAGCTTCCCAGGTGTTCATATCACCTGCGGGTCGGAAATGATCCACCTGCCGCGGCTGCAGCGGGTCGCTGAAATCAATCAACACAACGCCGGCGGTGTACCAACCCATGACCATCATGTCGCGGTCTTCGACGATGGTGCCGAAGTGCGTCGTGCACAGGTCGGGGTTCCGCTCCTGGATGTCGGAGACGATGTCTTCGTCGTCGGTCACGGAGTTGTAATTGACCGTGAAGTATCCCATCGGGGTTGGGGTGGCGAGGTTGGTGATGTCGAAGAACCACAGGGTGGCGTAGGGATTTTGGGGGACGGTGCAGACGCCGGCTGCGGCGCCTCCGTGTTCGTCGCCCAGAATGAGCATGTTGCCTTCCTGGGCGGCCCATGCGCCATGGTGAATCTGCACCAACGGGAAATCGATGACTTGCACGATGACTGGGTTGAATGGGTCGCTGATGTCCCAGATGTGGGTCTCGCTGATGCCGGGGCAGAACGCCAGGTTTCGCTCGGGTGCGAACGTGATGTCGTGGCAGGTCGTCGCCGCCACGGGGTGTGGCACGCCCAGAGAATCTTGGATGACGGCTGGGAAATCGAACGTGGTCACGACGGGCAATTCGGGGACGGTGAAATCGATGATGTCGATGCGTCCGGTGGTTACGCCACCTTCCGTGCCGGCTCCATGGGTGCTGATGGACCGGGAGTTGTAGACAATGTCCGTGCCTGGAACCACGGCGTGGTTGTGGCTGCTGACGGAGGCCTTGGAGACCATGTACACGTTGTCCAGGTCGGTGACGTCCACCAGGGCAACGCCGCCGGCGCTCAGGGTGGC
>JBFJWV010000136.1:0-4536 GCA_041623515.1 Thermoplasmatota archaeon
GCGGCCAATCCCGCCATTGGCAAACAGGGTGTCGCCCGCGAAGAGCGTTCCCGAAGCAGGTTCCCAGAAGCAAGCCGAGCCGGGTGAATGTCCCGGTGTCAGCAGGACTTCATGCTCGCAATCGCCGAGCATGATGTGGCTGCCATCCGTCAGCTCCTCGTCCACGGCCAGCTTGGGAATGTCCATGCCGAACCGAGCACTGGTCGGGTCATGTCCGGCTGCGAGCTTGGCCGCACAGCCCGGCGATGTGGCGATGATGGCGCCCAACTGCTTCCACTGTGGTAGTCCATTGACATGATCCAGGTGCTCATGGGTGATGGCGACGCGTCGAACGCGGCGGGGGTCGATGATGGATTTGATTTCGGCAAGGACCGATGCAAAATCTTGGCCGTGACCGGCGTCGACCATGTCGAATTGGTTGCTCTTCGGGTCTTTGATGAGGAATTGGTTGCAATCCCACCCGCGGCCGCCAACAGGGATGACTTGGGTCATTGCGAAGCTCCGGCTGCACTCAGAATGGTTCCATGGCGGGCGATGGCTCCTGTTGCGTGACAGATGTCGGCGAGCAGGCTGGCCAATTTGCTCAGGGCGAAGCCCACGCGCGCAGTGGCTTCATCCGCCTCCTCGCCCCAGTGTTGCGCAACGGCCGTGAACACCGCATGCCCAGATGCCTTCTGCAACTGTTCTGCTTGGATTTGCAGTGCCTGCAACGCGGCCGAGTCCCGGGTGCCAACGGCGGCCAGTGTCCGCCCCAGCAGGTCAGAAATTTCCGCGAAGTTGCGGCGGTACCCGGCCACCATTTCCCGGCCCAGGCTGGGCAGCGGGTCGCGAGGTCCGATTTTTTCCAGCAGGTGCCGCCGCGGGTAATCCAGGTCCGACGCGGTGAGGTCGTATTCGGCCAGCAGCACATCCGTCATGCGGAGCATGTGGTTGCCGATGCGCTCCAGGTGGGAGGCCAGCAAGTCCAGAAATTGGAAATCGGACACGGAGTCCATGGGCAGTTCAATGCGGGCCACCGAACGCAATGCTTGGTGGAACAATCGCTGCACATCTTCTCGTTGCATGGCATCGACCAGCGCCATCGCGTGCAGGCACCGGTCGGGGTCCGTTCCGAATGTTTCCACCGCTTCGGCGGCCAGGCCGAGCATTTCCATGATTTTGGCGCCCATCACGCGCAAGATATCGGCGCCATCGCTCGATGGCGGGGGCAGGTCCGGATCCAACGAAAACGAGATGCTGTCGGGGCTGCAGGTGGCCACGATGCGTTCGTCGAGGTGCCGCAGCAAATCCCGGGCGGAGCCGATGGCATCGTTGCTGAATGCGCTTGCTGTCGGCGTCAAGACGCAATTGTCCACGCCGCGAACATAGGCCGACAGCAACGAACTATGGATGGTGGCGGGGTGCGCATCCACGGACATGTTGACGGAGCGCTTGAGAGCGGCGGGTACAATCAGGAGGCCCTCGTTGACGAGGTGGAGGTCCACTTCGCGCGGGTCGTCCGGGTTGGGCGCCCAGGTGTCCATCCACTTTTTGGGCAGGTAGATGCTGAACGCGCCGCTGCCGACGCGCGTGACCCGTTTGCGCTTGATGGGCTCCACGCTATGCAGAAAGCGGTCAAACTACGTAAAAACGAAGGAAAAAGGGGGTTTGGATGCCGTTAGGAACGGCGGCCCAGCAACGCGACGCTACCGAGCAATCCAACCAGAGCCACGATGCCCAGTCCGGGACTGTCTTGGTGGTCGTCGGTTCCGTGGTCCAGTGGTTGAATTTCGTCTTCCACCGTCGTTTCTTCGGCGAAGGCGCCAGGAACGAGCACGGACGCAACCAACAGCAAGGCAAGCAATTTGCGCATGTCGCAAGAGCCGATTGTCCCTGTTTAGGCGTTTCTGGATGCTTTCGTGAAACGTCAGTCCCGTTCCACGTCGCCGTTGCCATCAAAAGCGCCCAGGCCGGACACAAAGCGCTGCACGGTGCTCACGGCGCCGGCCACGGCGAAGTAAATCAGCATGGTGTCCACCAGGCTGGGGCTCCATTGGCTCCACCATGATGGGAGAGCAGTTTCCGTGGAAACCAGGACGCCTTGCACGATGGGCACGAGCATGAGCAAGAACATGCGGTCTGCGCGGCCGAGGAGTCCACCGTAGTTGCGGCCGATTCCCACGGCTTGCGCCTGCGTACCTAGATAGCTGGTCAGCAGGGTGAATGCCAGGGCCGCCATGCCGATTTCGACGCGGCCAAACGGTCCGAGCGCCAAGCCGGCAATGAAGAACGTGTCCGCAAAGCGATCGATGGCGTGGTCCAAGTAGTCGCCTTTCGCCGTTTGGCGGCCGGTCATTTTGGCCACTTTGCCGTCCAAGACGTCCAGGACGCCGTTGGCAAACACCAACCCAAAGCCAGCCAGCAGCAAGGCAAGGGAATCCGCCAGGTAGAACGTGACGCCTGCTCCCGCTGCGGCGAGCAGGCTGAGCCAAGTGAACACATTGGGGTTCACATTTCGAAGGTACTTGGCGATGGGCACCAGCCACCAATCGAGGCGGTGACGCTGCGAATCCAATACCATTATGCGTCTCCCATGAACCAATCGCTCCAGTCCACCGCTTCCAGGTCGTGGCCTTTCAATGTGTCGGTCTTTGCTGCGTCAAATGCCGCAAGCAGAGCGACCGCGTCTCGGTTGCTGCCGTCCCGCTGCACCACGATTTCATGCTCGGCCACCGCCTCCTGCAGAATCAGGTCCATGGCTTCCGCCTCGAGGTTTTCCTGAATCTTTGCTTCGCCGTAGTCCCGCTTTTGCAGGCGGCCATGGAGTTGTGCGGGTGAGCACCGGATGAGCCACACCGCGTCCACGCGCAAGTGGTGCGCCATGTGACCTTCGATGAAGGAATTGGGCGGCAACGTTTCCACATCCAGATGGTCCACGTCGATGACTTTGGTCCCATCGGCGTCCGTGCCAATGACTGCCCCTTCATCGTGGGCCCATTGCTTGAGGTCCACCACGTGGTCGCCGCGGGCTCGCAGGAGGCTGGCAAGCGTGGTTTTTCCGACACCCGGGGTGCCCGTCAGGGCGATGCGCACTCTATGACCGCACCAGGTCGTGCCATTCGTAGCCACCTTGGTTTGCGTCGTTGAAGCAATACCGGACCGTCTGGAAATCCGCACGGAAAGCCGCGACGTCTTGCGCCACGGCGGCGGGGTCTTCTTCATCCAACAGGGCCCGTCGGTAGAACGTGGCCACGTCTTCCATGGCACGGGCATCCATGCCCACTCGGGTGAGCTCTTGCACGCCCAAGCGCAGGCCGCTCGGGTGCAGTGGCTTGGTGTCGCCGGGGAGCATGTTCATGTTCGTGATGATGCCCGCGTCTTCCAACGTCTGGGCTGCCTTGGCGCCGGCACCGGAATCGATGGCACCGTGGCGGGTGACCACTTGGTGGCTTTGCGTGTAGCCCCGCTCTTCCGCCAGCACATCGAAACCTTCGGCCGCAAGGGCGGCACCCAGCGCTTGGGCATTGCGCACGATGTCGCGGGCGTATTCCTTCCCACTGTCCAAGAACTCGGCGAGGGCGATGACCTTGCCGGCCATGTGGTGCAGGTGATAATTCGAGCAAACTCCAGGAAACACGCCGCTGTTGAGTTTGCGGTGGAATTTCTCATCCTCGCTCGCGGAAAGAACGAAGCCGCCCTGGGGGCCGGGGAACGTCTTGTGGCTGCTGCCGGTCATCACGTCGGCACCTTCTCGCAGGGGGTCCTGGAATTGACCGCCTGCGATGAGGCCCAACACGTGGGCGCCGTCGTACATGACGTGGGCCCCTTCTTCTTTGGCCGCTGCGGCGACTTCATCCATGGGCGTGGGGAACAATATCATGGATTGGCCAAACAGAGCCAGTTTGGGCTTCACGTCGTGAATCATCTTGACGGCCGCGTCCACGTCCAATTCCATGCGCTCGGCATCCCAGGGATATGTATGCAAGTCGAGGCCTCGCATTCCCACGGCGCCCATGGGCGCGTGGCTGATGTGGCCTCCATCGGCGGTGCTGACGGCCGTGATGGCGTCGCCCGGCTTGGTCAGGGCCTTCAGAACGGCGAGGT
This sequence comes from Thermoplasmatota archaeon, assembly GCA_041623515.1. Lineage (GTDB taxonomy): Archaea > Thermoplasmatota > E2 > JACPAO01 > JAHFTW01 > JBFJWV01. The sequence goes on from JBFJWV010000136.1 coordinate 4,084, forward strand.
TGGAGTTGGTGCCGCTCGTGGATTGGATGTTGGCGAAGGTCGCGCCGAAGACGGACTTGGCCATGTCAATGCCCAATGCCTCGATGTCATCGAATGGGCCGCAGCCTTGGTAGTAGCGCTTGCCGGGAAGCCCCTCTGCGTAGCGTCCATGCAGGTCAGTCACCAGCATTTCCTGCACCCGGGGGCTGACGATGTTTTCACTGGCAATCATCGGCAAGCCATCACGGAATTGGACCGTGCTTTGCTGGGCTGACTTCCGAACGGCTTCGGCGGCGGCGCGGGGCTCCACGCGCCTTCGATTCGCCCGTCCTTCAAGAGGTCACCGGGCGGGCTGGAACTGGCAACAACGTCAAGTATTTGCAAATCCGAACCGGTTCCATGGAGCAAAGCCGGAGGCGTCGCCTGATGCTTGCCGGTGCGGTGGCCATGATGGCGGGTTTTGCCATTGCCGCC
>JBFJWV010000137.1:0-4516 GCA_041623515.1 Thermoplasmatota archaeon
CGGTGGAAGCGTTCCCCACCATGGTCAACCTACGTTGCAGCAAATGCGGATCGAGCGAAAACTTCCTGATTGAGACCCAAGACGGTCGGACCCTTGAGGTCAAAGGCAGTTTGAGCACGGACCGGATCATGAAGACGGTGCACATCACGTGCACGTACTGCAACCTCCAGTGGAAGCAAGTGCCCGTTTCCCTCGCGCCCCCGGCGGATCCGTTCGCCAAGCGCGTGATGCACTGAAATCCTGAGCGAGGTTCCGAGGCGAAGGCCCCGGAACAGCGAACGCCAGATTAGTCGAGCCGGTGGTCCGGGCTCCAGAGTGCCTCTTCGAATTCGTGCAGGCGCTCCAGTCCGTTGACGTCCTTACGAAAGAGAGGAACCAGCGTGAGCGGGATATCCAAGCGCTCGCGCAGAGCGGCCAAATGCTCCAAATTCATGGCACGCCGCACCTGGCCAAACTCCGCAGCTGCAATCATGGCCTCGATGGTTTCGGCGGCCAAACCGCCTTGGCTGGCCGCGGCCACAAAATCCGCGCGCGCCTTGGTGTCCTCGGCCATGGCATGAAACGCCCCGGCACCGTCGCCAAATGGATCGGGCTGCACCTTGTTGACAATGATGCGCTGAACCTTCATGCCAAGGTCCCGCACCGCGGCCTCGTGCAGGTCAATGGTTTCCTCCACCGGGAGCTTCTCGGGGAGCGTCACGATCAGGAAGGCACTGTGGGCCGGGTCCCGCAGGAATTCCTGGATTTTCTCCGCCTCTGCCTCGATATCGGCGAAGACGGATTCGAAATCAATCTCGGGAGGGCCGGCCTTCTTCTCGGCCTTCTTCTTGAACAGGTTCCCGGCAGACTTCATGGTCCCGTAGACTTTCTGCCACACCGTGTAACCCCGAATGGCCCACTTGATGAGTGACTTTTCGGACATCAACTCCTTGATGGCTCCGGGCGCAGACAAGAACGACAGTGCGTGTCCCGTCGGGGCCGTGTCCACGACGATGGCTTCGTATTTTCCGGCCCGGCGCAAATCGTTGAGTTTGCCGATGGCCATCAATTCGTTGAGGCCCGGCATGTAATTGGTGACGTAGCGGAACATGGGGTGTTCCGTGATTTTCGCCTGGGGAATTTCACGCTCCAAGTGTTCACGAATGACCACTTCGGGATCGAGCATCATGGCGGTCAGGTTGGGTTGCACCGGGACTTCCTTGCCGCCGATGGGGATGCCCAATGCGTCCTCGAGGCGCTTGGCCGGGTCCACCGTAACCAAGAGCGTCTTGCGGCCCTCCTTGGCAAGCCGCAGGGCGATGGCACTGCTCGTCGTGGTCTTGCCAACACCGCCTTTTCCGGCGACGATGATGAGACTTCGGTCCAGCAGTTCTTCCATCGAGCGTTTCGACTGGTCCGGCGTGGTTAAGGGTGCCGTCAAAGGTAGCGGGTCGTGGGCAATGCCAAGGAGCAACACGCCGTGTGGGAGGCGATTGCGCAGAGTTTCGACCGCAGCCGCCAGCGCACCTGGAGCCACGTGGAGCAATACATCGCCCGCCTTCCTCCGAAACAGCGCTTGTTGGATTTGATGTGTGGCAACGGCCGCCACAGTGCCCTGGCGGTTGCAGCGGGCCATGACACCATCTGCTTCGACTGGTCGCGGCCCCTCGTAGCGGCCGCCCATGCGCGGCACGCCCAAGGCGTGGTGGGCGATGCCACCCGCCTGCCGTTTGCCAACGGTTCGTTTGACGCATGCACCTACGTGGCGGGTTGGCACGGCATCCCATCGCCATCCGGGCGCGCCGCGAGCCTCAAGGAACTGCGACGCGTCCTGCGCCCCGGGGCCACGGCGCAAATCACGTCATGGAGCCGGGACGCGCCGCGGTTCCGTGATCAAGGCATCCCCGGAGAGCCCTTGGACACGATCATTCCATGGCGGAGCGACGGGCATGACGCCCAGCGCACGTACCACCTCACGACGTTGGACCAATTGCGCGCCCAATGCGAGGAGGCGGGCTTCACGGTTACCGCAGCCGAGGAGGTGGCCATCGTCCACCCCGAACCCGACAACTTGGTTGTCACCGTGACCGCGTGACTTATGCGGCGGCCATCGGTGGCCAACGTGTGAGCGAATGCATCGTCCTCGGCGGTCGTGCGAATCCCCAATTGAGCGCCGCTTTGGCCAAGGAATTGGGGTGCCCGCTGGCGACGACGGAATTGCGCACGTTCCCCGACGGTGAAGTGTACGCCCGCATCACATCCGATGTCCAGGACAAGCACGTCATCTGCGTGCAATCCACGGCGCCCAACGACCACCTCGTCGAACTGCTTTTGCTCCAAGATGCGGCCCATGAAGCGGGCGCGGCCAAGGTCACGACCGTGGTCCCCTACTTCGCCTACGCGCGCCAAGACCAAGTCTTCCATCCCGGCGAAGCCATCAGTGCCCGGGCCGTTGCGCGGGCCATTTACTCGACGGCCAACCACCTCATTCTCATCGACCCGCACAAGGACCATGTGCTGGATTTCTTCCAGGGAACGTCCGAAGGCATCACGGCCATTGGTCAACTCGCGGCCCAGCTGGAAGCGTGGGGAACCGACTGCGTTCTCGCCCCCGACAAGGGCGCACGCGCGCGGGCGGCCGCAACAGCGGACATCCTCGGTGTCCCCCACGACCACCTGGAAAAGACCCGCATTGACGCGACCACGGTGGACATCAAGCCCAAGGACTTGGACGTCAAGGGCAAGGCCGTTGCCATCGTGGACGACATGATTGCAAGCGGATCGACGATGCTGGAGGCCGCCAAGCAACTCAAGTCAAACGGGGCCACGGCCGTTTACGCCGCCTGCACACATGGCGTCTTCACCGAAGGGGCCATTGAGCGCCTGTTGGCCGACGGCATCGACAAGGTACTTTGCACGGATACCATCGAGGGCGCCGCCTGCGATGTCGTCTCGGCCGCCCCCGCGATTGCTGCGGCTTTGGCCCTCTTGCACGAGCCGTAGTCTCCAAGAGGCCTGGGCGCGCATCATGTTCCATGCGTAACCTGCTGCTGGCTGTGGCCGTGCTCTGCCTGGCCATCCCCGTTGGGCAAGCGGGCCACGTGGAGACGGATGAGATTCGGTGGGCCTGCGGCTTCTACGGGAGCGGGCACCCCAGTGCTTGCGGCATCGACCCAGTCGGAGGTGACGATGACGTGGATTCCGAGGGCGATCCGGCATTCCAGCCAGCCGGCCCGGACGATTGGTTGCCCGGCGACGCCCGCGTGATGGGCGTGCTGGGTCCGGAAACCGCCAAGGCGTACCCGGTGCGGATGCTCAACAGCCACGAAATCGTCAACGACGTCATCGATGGGACGCCGATCAGCGTGACCTTCTGCCCCCTCTGCGGAAGTGGTTTGGTGTTCGAACGCACCGTCTCCTTGGACGGAGAGTCCCGGGAAACCAACTTCACCGCCAGCGGCTACCTCTACTCCACGGACATGGTGATGTGGGACCCAGTGACCGGGCAGCTGTGGAACCAGATCACGGGAAGCACCATCGCCGCATTGGAGGACGGCCGACCATCCGCGGATCACATGGACTTGCAACTCACGGTTCTGCCCTCCACCATCACCACCTGGAGCAATTGGGAACGAAAACACGCGGATAGTTTGCTGTTGCAACCGGTCCGGCAGCCCGGCTCGTACCGCGAAAATGCCTATTCGGTCACCAACCCCGAGAACTGCTCCCATGGATTGTCGGGCGAACGCGATTGCGACGACGCCGGCTTGCATCCCAAGGTGCAAGTCGTCGGTCACGATGACGGTGCCGGCGGTATCGCATTCCCCATCTACAACGTCTCGCTCGAAGGCGGAGCGGTCTATTACGAAACGCAAGAAGGCCGTGGATTTGTTGGCGTGGGGGACGCGGACGGGGACGCCGCCATCTACGACGCCGCCCATTACGCATTCACCAAGGACCCGAGCGGATTGTGGATGGACCAAAACGGTGGCCTCTGGGACCTCCGCCAAGGCCTGCGCGTGGACGCGCCAGGGCAACTCGAGTTGTTGCCCAACGCCATCCTGTTTTGGTTCGCCTGGCACGACCACTACCCGGAAACCGAGGTGTGGTTGCCGGACGCGGGCGTGGCCGGCCCCAAGCCCCAGGACCGCGGAATTCCAGGTTTTGGGGCCGCTGGCGCCGCATTCCTGCTCCTCGCCGCCGTCGCGTTCAGTCGGAAAAGGTCATAACAGGAACCCGAGTCGGCCGCGACGTTGCCCCCAATAGGGGGCGGTGAACCCCTATGAAACGTGGAAGCCGTGCCTGGAAAAAGCCAGGTAAGCAGCGTTGGAAGTGGCGCAAGAAGAAGATGCGCCGCCGAAAACGCGCCCTGCGTGCCCGCAAGGCCTAGACCTGCTGGCACAGCTCCCTTCTCCCTTTCTCTCCCATACGCCTCTCCCTGGGGATATAGTGTAACCAGGCATCATCGTGGGCTCCAATGATGGATATGATGACAAGAGGGTCAGCCGAAAGTTGGGGTAGCTCCCCAGCCAATGAC
>JBFJWV010000138.1:0-4439 GCA_041623515.1 Thermoplasmatota archaeon
CACCCATCAACATCACGGGCTGGCGCATCGAGGACGGTGCAGGCAACAACTTCACCATGCCTTCGTGGACATTGGCGCCCGATGGTCGCGTGGTCATTTGGGGCGGTGGCGAACCGGATGCGCGCGGCCCCGCGTGGGGCCGGTCCAATGCCTGGAACAACGGCGGCGACGCGGCCATTCTTTGGACGCATGAGCAAGTCCAGGTGGATGCATTTCAATACGGCAGTTGGCCCGATGCGCATGCCGAAGCACCTCCTCCCGGACACAGCATGCAGTGGGCCGGGCAATGGGTTTCGGGCGAACCCACGCCCGGGGTGCCATACGCTGCAAGCGAAGGGGACGCCGGTTTCCACGTGGAGAACCTCCCGCCCGACCTCGTTTTGCAGGGCCCCACAATGGCACGGCCCGCCGAATCCGTCGCGTTCGTCGTCTACATCGATGACGCCAACGGCGACAACCTGGCATGGTCGTTGACCGGTCCCGATGCCGCCATCAATGGTACCGAAGCGGGGTGGCACAACCAAACCATCTTCGCACCGGCGCAATCCGGCAGCGCCACGTGGACCCTGGAAGCAACGGACGGCGCCACCGTCAATCGCACGGATTGGACGGTGGCGGTCTCATCGACCGTCGTCCAAGTCATCATGCCGGACGAAGGAATCCAATTTCCGGGACTGGTTCCGGGAGCCCGCAACGTGTCGGCCTCGGCGCCGTTTGTTGTCCGGAACGCGGCCAGCGACGTGGTGCAGCCATGGTTGGATGTGAGTCCGTTCCGCGGGCCCGCCACCGTCGCAGTTGATGGCAATCTTGCCCTCCGGCTCGATGATGGTCGCATGGTCCCGTACGATGGCCCCATGACGCGCCTTCCCGATTTGGCGCCGGGCGCATCGCACCGCATCACCTTGGTCATTCTGGACGTGCCGCGGCCGTTGCCCGCAGGCAGTTACGGGACCAGTTTCGCGGCGGGCGCCTGATGTGGATGCTTCTGGCCGCATTGATCTTGCACGTGGATGCCGGGTCGGACGACTTGCGGCTGGTCAGTGACGGCACGGGCGCGGACCCGGTGGATTGGTACGTGGATGGGGCCTGGGTGGCAACCACATGGGACGGTCAGGCCGCGACCGTGGCGACCGATGGTGGGCGCGTTTCCCTCTTGGCCCACGCACAACATGATGGGCCGTGGATGGCCATGGCGCGAAACGACGGGCCCGCCGACGGCCTGATGCATGTCCCTGCGACGGTCGAGCGGCAGGTGGGTGTTGCGCGTGCCGTGCCCGTGGAATCGTGGGTCATGTGTGCTGTTGGAGCAGTCATGGTGCTGGTCGCACCGGTCCGAATAGCCCTTGAAGCATGGCCGCCGTGGCAACCACGTGGAGATTGACCCCTGGGGCTCCAACCAGGTGCAGGACTATGCACGCTTGCGTGACCAATTTGGCATTGCCGAGTTTGGCCCCGATGAGTGGCGCAGCTTCCAATCTCCGCACAGTTTGTTCCGGCGTGGCGTGGTGTTCGGCCACCGCGATTTCGAACGAATTCAGGATGCCATCAAGGGCCGCGACCCTTGGTCCGTCATGACCGGGCTGATGCCGTCCGGCAACATGCACTTGGGTCACAAGATGCTCATGGACCAATGCATTGCCCACCAGCGTGAAGGGGCACAGATTCACATCGCCGTGGCGGATTTCGAGGCGGTGGCCACGCGCGGCTTGACGGTCGCAAAGGCGCGGGAATTGGCGCTGGATCAATACGTGCACAACTACCTCGCACTCGGCTTGTCGGCAGAGGGGGCGGAAGTCTACTTTCAAACGAAGCGCCGGCGCGTTCGGGACTTGGCCGATCAATTTGCCCGCAAGGTGAACTGGTCGCAAATGCAGTCCCTGTACGGGTTCGCTGGCTCGACCAGCCTGAGCCACATCATGGCTCCCATCATCCAAGCGGCCGACATCCTGCACCCGCAAGCGCCGGACATGGGCGGCAGCCGGCCCATCTTGGTGCCGGTGGGCGTCGATCAAGATCCTCACATTCGCTTGACGCGGGACATCGCCCAGGCACACCGCATCTTCAGCCTCAAGCGCACGGACGACGGCGTGGGCATCTACGTGAAGCCCGACGAAAACGTGTCCGGCCATTTGGACCGGGCGGAGCACGTTCTTGGGCAAATGGGCTTCAGCGATTGGAAGCGCAATGATGGCTACAAGGAGCTCAAAATTGCTGGCGCACGCCGCGGCGATTTGCGGGCCATTGACATGGCGTTGGCGCGCGCGGAACAAAAGAACGGAAACCTCGGCTTGTTGCGGCCAGCGGCTACGTTCCATCGGTTCATGACGGGCTTCGGCGGCGGCAAGATGAGCAGCAGCCAGCCCGAAACCAGCGCCTTCCTGACCGAAACCCCGAAGGATGCCGAGAAGAAGCTCATGCGCAGCGTCACGGGAGGCAAGGCGACCGCGGAGGAGCAACGCCGCGAAGGTGCCGACCCGAGCAAGTGCCCCGTCTACGAGTTGTACCTGTACCACCTGGCGGAGTCGGATGAGCATCTGCAGCAAGTTCACGACGAGTGCAGCGGGGGCGAGCGTCTCTGCGGAGGCTGCAAGAAGGAAGCTGCAGGCCTCTTGGTTGAGTTCTTGAAATCGCACCAAGAGCGACGCGACCAGGTGGCCCATCAAGTGGATGCCATCGTGGCGGCCGACTGATGCTTCCCTTTCTGCTGTCCCAAGCTGCCCACGTAGGTCGCGGGGTTCTCATGGGAATGGCCGGGCTTTTTCCAAGCGTCAGCGCGGGGACCATTGCCCTCATTTTGGGGGTGCACGCCCGGTTGGTATCGGCGGTGGCCTCCATCGACCTGCGTTTTCCCGGCACCATGTGGCGTGCCAGTCGCGGCGACAGCGATGCACGCCGGGACCTGATTGAGCACGATTTGGGCTTCCTGGGTTTGCTGGCGTTGGGAATGGGCATTGCCGTGTTTGCAGGCGTCAACGGAGTGGATTGGCTCTTGGTCAATCAACCCCGCGGCCTCATGGCGTTGTTCGTGGGTCTCATGGCGGCCGGCTCCCTGCTTGTTTGGCGGCGTGTTGAATCGCCCAAGTGGCAGCATGGCCTGTGGTTTCTCATGGGATTGCTCGCTGCGACAATCCTGGTGTTGCTGCCGCCGCTGTTGACCATTGGTGGCGGCATTGGTTACTTCCTCGCCGGGTTCATCGCCTGGTCGTTCATGCTGTTGCCGGGCGTCAGTGGATCATCCATGATGGTCGTTCTGGGAATCTACGAACCCCTCATTGCAGCGGCCAAGAACCTGCAATGGGGTGCCTTGTTTGCGTTTGCCCTGGGCGGCCTCGGCGGGTTGGCTCTGTGCTCGCGTTTGCTGCAATGGCTCCTGCTGCACAAGCCCAAGGCAACCTATGGCGCATTGGCTGGCATGATTGCGGGCTCCGTTCTGCGGGTCTGGCCTTGGCGCAGCGAGCCGGGTTTTGCCAATGGCGTGCCCACCGCTGTGGAATGGTCGGCAGGGGATGGCTGGTTGATTCTGGCCTTTTTGGGCGGGGTGCTGATTGTGCGGGTCCTGGAGCGCCTGGGTCCAAAACCGGCGGTGGTGTCTTCGGGCGCCGCTGCCCCTGACGCCAACCCATAAAGGGCGCCGCGTCCCTGTTGACATCCTTGTCCCGCGCGTTTGTCATTTGCTTGGTGCTGCTCGCACCGGCCATCGGGGGGTGCCTCGACTGGGTTCCGGAGGAAATTCGGGACCCCATCAACCAATTCATTGACGACTTCACGCCGGGCCCAGGGACTGTCTTCGCGACGGAGCTGAAGGAGGGTGCGTGGAACTTCGACGGGCGGTTTACGGCACGCGTGGAGCACACGGAGCCGCTTTCCATTTCCGTCGTTGTCGAGGGAGAAAACGGCGATGCCGTGGAGCAATTCAGCAAGGCAGACAGCGCCGTTCAAGACACCCAGTCCGCCCTCTGGGTGAACGAAATCACAACGGACCTGGAAGACGGAATCTGGAATGTTCACCTGTTTGTTGATGGGGGCGCACGCAAGACGTGGACGAACGTCAAGGTGGATGCAACGCCGCCGCAGATCACGGGGCTGGAAAGCGTCGGCAAGGCGAACGGCGGCCGGTACCTCATCGGCATGACTGCCCAATGGGATGCAGACGCAACCGTTGCGTTGCTGAACCCCGCGGACCAAGTCATTGCAAGCAACTTGCCCCATGAAGTGGCGGACTTGGCCGATGGTGTGCATGCGTTCACCGTCGTGGTGATGGCGCCCTCCGGCCTGCAGCAATCGCGCATCGTCCAAGTCCTCGCAGGCAACGCGAAGGAACTGCCGCCGGGGCAAAACACGGCGGGGGTGGTTGCCCGCTACACGAACGAGGTGGAAGTGTGGGACATTTCCCGTCCGTCGGAATACTTGATGCCGGCCGACGCGGGAGCCGCGCAACC
>JBFJWV010000139.1:0-4424 GCA_041623515.1 Thermoplasmatota archaeon
CAACGGCGCGCTCGCCGTTCGCATCGGTCACGCCCCCAACATCCGCGACAAGGCGGCGGAGGCCTGCCGCATTGACCCCATGGATGCTCCACCGTTCGTTCGTTGGGCAGCTGAGCAAGGCATTGTCGTGGCCACGACCAACTACGGCGCGTACCGCTACTTGGACAAGGCCGGCAGCTCCAATTCCTTCGTTTTCGATTACGTCATCCACGACGAAGCGGGCCAATCCACGGCCCCCAGCAGCCTGGCCGCCGTCATGCGTGGCCGCCGTCTGGTCCTGGCGGGTGACCCCCTGCAGTTGCCTCCCACGGTGGTGTCCATGGACGCCAAACACGCGGGCCTGGATGTGACCTTGTTCGAACGCATTGAGGAACTGACTGGCGAAGACCGCACGCGGTTGATTGCCACCCAGTTCCGTATGCGCGAGGAAATCGTTCGCTTCAGCAATGCTCGGTATTACGATGGCCGCATCGAAACGGCTCCGGTGGCCGCTGAGCAAGACATCCTGGATGATTTGCCGCCGGCTGCATTCCAGCATGTGACGGGCAAGGAAAATCCGCGCGCCAAGAGCGGCTCCATCAGCAACGACTGGGAAGTCGAAGGCGTTGCGGCCGTCATTGACAAGCTGCGAGGAGACATCCGTGACAAGGGGTGGACGGTTGCCGTCTTGACGCCGTACCAAGCCCAGCGCGAAGCGCTGCGTCGCCGCCTGCCCGATGTGGAGGTTTCGACCGTGGATGGCGCCCAAGGCCGTGAATGGGACATTGTGCTTTACTCGGCGGTCCGGAGCAATCCCCGCCACCGGCTTGGGTTCGTCAGCGACGAGCGCCGCCTCAACGTGGCGGTCACCCGCGCGCGCAAGCACTTCATTCTTGTCGGGGACGAGCGGACGCTTTCGGACCACGATGGCTTCAAGGACCTCATTGCTGGGTCGCAGAAGATTCGCATCCGTTACGATACACCTCAGAACGCGCCCACGCAGGGCGTTCGCAACCGCCGTGGCGGTCGCGGTGGCCGCGACCATCGCCAAGGGCCGGGCAAGCCCAAGCATGACGGGCCGTCCGATGAATCGGGGCCCCGCCGGGGCCGTCGCAGGCGCCGCCGCGGACCGCGACGCAAAGGCGGCGATGGCAACGGGGAGCAAGAGGCGTCTCCATCCAGCAAGGACACGGGTTCCAAATCGGCTCCGAAGGCGCCGGCAAAGAGCCGGGCCAAGCCCGCCACGGGGGGTCGATGCACGGCATTGACCAAATCGGGCGAGCGGTGCAAAAACAAAGCGAAGCCGGGATCAGCGGCTTGTGCGCGCCACGGCTGAGCGCCGGTTGCGCGCCTGCTTGATGATGGTCAGCACCACGAGCAGGACCGATGGAATGGCCGCCAAGTATCCAAAGATGAGGCTGCGTTCCTCTTCCTCCAAGTAGCGTGTTTTGATGTGGACGCGGACATCCCCCTCCGCCGGGGCGGTGTCGTTGTAGTACGTGTCCGAATTGTCCAACACGAACGCCAGCCGCGTTTGGCCGTCGGAAATGAACGTCCAGTTTTGCGGACCGGTGACGTTGAGGCGCGTCCATTGCGCGTGGTAACTGAACGGGCTGCTCAAGTTCATGCCAATTTCTCCAGGCTGCAACGTGGAAGCGGCCCATTCTTCGTCCATGACGTAGACGTCGATGTTGCCGCCGAAGATGGTGATGTTGACGGACACCTCGCCGCCGGGAACGCTCCGTTCGATGAAGTCGGGCCGGATTTCTCCTTTGGCCAAGTTGAACGCCGCGCGTTCCCGTTCCACTTCTTCAACGGCTGGCGCGTAGTAGATTCCCGCGAAGATGGCACCGAACAGGGCCAATCCGAGCAGGGCAAACAACGTGCGCTTCACGAGGCGGGCTCCCCGTAGATGCGCCGGTGGGCCCACATGGCGATGGGGAACGCGGCCACGGCAAACACCGCCGACCAAACCATCACTTGGAGGGCTGGGTCGTAGAGAATCAGGTCGTTGGCAATTCGATCAACGGTGGCGGAGTGAACCGCCAGTCCCACGGCGGTGGCCGCCGGAACGGTCACGAACGCCAGGAAACCCGCCATGCGGCTGGGTAGGTTTTCGAGCCAGGTGCCCGTGGGTTCTTGATCTTCGGGCAGCGACCAATGGCTGGCGATGGCGCGACGGAACTTGGTGCGGTTGAGGCTCACCGCGAGGCCCGCGCCTGCCGAGGCGCCGAGCATGTTGAACCAGAGGTCGGTCATGGTGTTCTCGTAGCCACCTTGGTCGATGGTTTGGAAGGCCGTTTTGCCGAGGTACTCGTACAACTCGACGCCAACGCCCGCCGTCAGGGCCGCCAGCACCGATGCGCCCCACAAGGTCATGGGTTGCCAACCCAAACCACGACGCAACTGGTACACGTCGAAGAGGTAAGCGAATCCCATCGCGGTGGCACCAATGCCCAGGCCATGGGTCAGATGGTCCCACCAGGAAATGACGTGGTACGCACCATTGATTCCGTGCATGCCAAACAAGCCCATCCGGTATGGCGGGCCCGGCACCGAGCCGGCGCTGCCGCCACCGTAGTGAGCCAGCATGGCCACCAGGATGGCCACTTGGATGTACTGGGGCAAGCGCATGTCAAGTCGCCAAAGGGCGTACACAATGGGTGCACCGAGGAAGAAGCCACTCAGAGCATAGTTGCGCCACAAATCGAAGCCGCGCAATTCATTGAAGAATGCCAAGGCCAGGAACGCGATGAGACCGCCAATGAAGACCGCCACGTGGCGGATGCTTGGGTGGTGCGCGTCCTTCATGGATTGTCCCCCAGCCAATTGCGCTCTTCGGGCTCAAGCTCCTTGTGAAATCGTTGCACGCGTTCGTCCTTGGCGCAGCGGCGGCACAGGCCGAACATGAGCCAGTAGTCCGCTGCGCATGCCGGCTGTTGGCACTGGTTGCACGCGTATCGCCCCGGAGCGCTGCAGAGGTGGCAACCGCCGTCCGGGGAGGCCTCTTTGCGTCCCAGATTCGATGCCCAATCGGTCAGCGCCGCGTTGCGCTCAGGGCGGTCGGATTGACCACGGAGTTCGGCAATCACGGCACCCGGGTCCGTTTTCTTGGCGCGGTGGCGAATGTCGAGAAGGGAATCGTCGTCGAGCAAATCCATGTTACCACGGGACGTCTTTGAGGCGCAACCAGTAGCCGATGCGGTTCACGCTGAGGTGCAGGACGGGAGTGCCGATGATGAGCGTTCCCAACACCCACGGGTTCCAGTAAGCATCGACGGCCCAGCCCGGCGCCAAGAGGGGGTTCCAGATGAACGCGGCCGCGAGGCCGAACACCACGAAATCCAGTTGGTCAAACGGTATCCATGGCGCGCCGCGCTCCAAGTTCCGGCGACGCTTGAAGAAGGACTCCGTGGCGTCGCCCACCAGGGCCATGAATCCCATCATGAAACCGAACAGGAAAATGCCCCATGCGCTGGAGCCAGTGGCGTGGCCGAAGTCCAGATCTGAAAACCACCAAAGCGGGAAGCGGGCCATCAGGAGGGCAGTGATGCCCGCCACGACGCCGCCAATGACGAGGCCCCGCCAGGTCTTGCCTGCGCCCAGGACCCGCTTGCCGTCGGCATGCATGCTGCCGAAATCAATGGGTGTGTTCCAGCGCGGCAGGAGCTTGGCGCTGAAGACCGGGCTCATGTTGGCGATGAACGCTGGCAAGAAGAGCCACAACGCCCGCAGGATTTCGTCTCCAAACGCCACGACCGAACGGTCGGTTGGACGCTGATAAGACTGCCGGGGCGTTACAGGCTGGGCGTGACGCGGCGCCCGCGCTGGAAACGCAGGTTCGGGTTGGCGCGGAGCCCGAGTCCCAATGCCAATCCAATCAGGGCTCCTGCCAAGTGGGCGAAGTTGCCGATGCGGTCATGCGGATTGAACGCCCCGATGATGTCCAGGATAGCGAACAACACGCCCGCAATCCAGAACTTGATGGGCACAATGCCGTACAGCAGCAAGGTGTTGTTTGGAAACAGGACAACGAGGGTGGCGAAGACAAAGAAAATGGCACCGCTGGCGCCCAGCGCCGGCAGCCCCGTTCCCCATGCGGTGGACAGTTCCGCCTGGAGAATCCCACTGAACGCGCCCGCGATGATGAAGAGTGCCACGTAATCGCGTCGGCCCAGGAGGCGCTCGACTTGGGGCCCGAAGAAGAACAGCATCAAGCCGTTGATGAAAATGTGGCCGAAATCCGCGTGGGCAAACGTGCTGGTGATGGGCGACCAAGGCCGGACCATCCAATCGCCCGCAACGGTCCACAGGGCGTTGTGCATGGCAACGGAGCGGCCAATGGTGACCATTTGCAAGAAGAAAACGCCGGCCATGACGCCGAGCAGTGCATACGTGGCCATGGGGTGCCATGGTTTGGTCTCTTGCTCCCAGGCGCGGTGATG
>JBFJWV010000140.1:0-4368 GCA_041623515.1 Thermoplasmatota archaeon
GCAACGGTCGCGCCGCTGACGCCGGCTCCCGTGTCGTCCTGGATGACGACTTCTGTGTGGATGCGATGGCCGTTCTTGCCGTAATGGCTGACGGAGGGACTCACGCTGGCCACGTGGACGTCGGTGTCCTCGGCCGGCGGAGGTGGCGGGGGATTGTTGCCGCCAATGGTGCTGCCGGGGGCCGGGTCTTGATGTCCCAAGATCGGCACGCCGTCCATGGCATTGAGCCAGCCCGTGTTGGGGTTGAGGCAATCCACGTGGGTGTAGTCACTGGGGCGCATGTGCACGAAGGTGCCAGCGTCTTGGGCCACGCTGGGCTGTCCGAGCAGGTCGCCGTAGACTGCTTCCAAGGCGCGGATGTTGAGCGAGCTCACGCAGTGCACCTGGTTCGGGTTGTGCTGGTAGCTCATGATGTCCTGCTCGGGGAAGTTGGCCGCTTCGAAGTCGAGTGCGTCACCAACGTGTCCGATGCCAAGGCAGTGTCCCAGCTCGTGCTGGTTCAAGTCATACATGTAGTGCTCATTTTCTTGGTCGGGCAACCAGAGGAAACTGGTGTTGATGACAACGCAGGTGCTGCCGCCGCCGTCGCATTGGCCGGAGGCCCAAACTGAACCCACGTGGTTGTGCCAGTCGGACGGGTTGTTCGGGTCCAAGCCGTGGCAGGGACTCTCGCCAGAGAAGAAGAACTGCCATGCCTCAAGCCCAATTCCTGCAAGCAGGGCGGGGTTGGCTTCGCCGCTGAAGATGATGACTTCGGGGTCCGCAAGGGCGTCCGCTGGCGGCACATCGTAACCGAGCGTGTAGTATTCGATGTTGAGGCCGTTGGCCAACCATGATGGGCCCAGGGCGTTGATGCCGTCGTCCCACGCCTGCACGGATTTCTCGATGTTCACAAGGTCCCGCGTGTAGTAAGGCGATGCCGGCGGAATGATCAGAATGTCCACTTGCGGCTGGTCCATGTCGTACAGAATGTACTCGTGGTAATCATTGTCATTGAAGTCGGCGGCCTGCACAGTGGCCATGCCGAGCAGCAGGAGGGCCACAACTCCGGTGGCGATGCGTGTCTGCATAACTCGATGAGTCATTCAGCGTCTCTTAACGGGGCCGCCAACGTTACCCTATTGACGAGAAATAGCCACTTGCCCAAAACCCGAAAAGCGCGCGTGGGCGCCCATGGCTCCCAAGCGAATTCGTTTCATGCTAGAAGCACTGGACCACGCATGCGCGTAGCATGGACATTTTTGCTCACGACCCTGGCATTGGCGGGGTGCTTTGGGGGCGAAGACCCTGCGCCCGTCATTGACCCCGTTGACGAAATGGCCGGCACCAACGAAACCGTCAACGTCACACTTCCGCCGGCTCACGTCAGGGGATTCGTTCTCGGCCCCGATGGACCCATCTCCGGCGCGGAAGTCTACATTGAAACTGTTGACTTGACGACGCCGGTCAACAACATCGCCGAATACATCGACGTCAAGAACCAAACCCTTCAGGTCGCAGCTGACGGCACGTTCAATATCACCTGGAACGACACGTACCACCGCATCGCCGTCCGGGCCCCCGGCATGACGCCTTGGTCTTCGCCGAACCTGACGGTTCCTGCGAACGCCAGCCTCGAGTTGCCTGTGCAACTCAAGCCAATGCCTGAAACCATCGTCACTGCCCACCGCGGCGGCGCCCTCTATGCACCGGACAACACCCTTAGTGCCCTGCACAAGGCCGGCTTGCTCGGCATTCCCCGGGCCGAAATTGACATCCATTGGACGCAAGACGAAGTGTTCGTGCTGTGGCATGACGGCGTGGTCGAGGACCAGACGGGTGAGCGCATGTGGATGCGCAACAGCGACGACGTGACGCAGCAAGAAGTGGGGTCGGCTTACCACGAATCGTTTGCCGGTGAGACCATCCCCACCCTCGACGAAGCGCTCGGCGTCATGCGGAGTTACGGAACCGTTCCCGTCATTGAAGTAAAGATCAGCGATGACCCCCGGCATTCGGTGATGATGCAGGCCGCCATTGAAGCCGTCGTGGAGGCGGGTTACGCGACCGAAGCCGTCATCATCAGCTTCGACCCCAGCTATGACATCCACTGCGGCGTGGCTGGCCTGCTGTGCGGATACATCGAAGCCAACCCTGAAGGCGTGCGCACGGACCCGGCGGGCGTGGGCAACAACCTGGACGCGTTCCTCACGGAACATCACATGCCCAAGGAACTGGCCACGGCGGAATACGTCGCCGAATCCCAGGCTGCAGGCCTTCTGGTCACCGCATGGACCGTCAACGACGTGGATGAAGCGCTGGCTCTGGTGGGCGTTGGCGTGGATGCCATCACGACGGACATGCCGTGGGAAATCATGCAAGCACTGGCTGCGACGCAATCGTAGACGCCCTGCATCCGGCAACCCTTTTGGTTGACAAGATGCGTTACCTGCTCGTGGACTTACGGCCGGTGAGCATCATGGCGGTCACGATTGCGGTCGCTGCGTTGGCGCTTGCAGTGCTTGTGCTCGCGGCGCGTCCGCGGGCACGAATGAATCAGTCGGTGTCAACACTGCTCGCCCTGTCTGCATGGTTGGCCATTGCAACCACATGGCGCCATGAGCCGGTTCTTCCCGATGCGTGGCAGTATGCCTTGGCCAGCAGCTTCTACCTGGGTGCGGCGGCCATCGGGCCATCATACCTGTGGGTCCTTTCGTCGCTCCCAGGCCGGATGACGCGGTGGCTTCGCGTCCGCTGGGTCTTGCCGGCCAGTCTCGCGATTCCGGTCGCTGCAGCGATTCCGTTCTTCTTGGACCCTACGTACCCTCACAAGCTGGACGAATCCATCGGTGCGGTCAACGGGTTCGCCATGCTGCCACTGGCGGTTCTGGGGGCCCTGGTTTCATTGTATGCGCTTGTTGCTGCCTACGATTCATGGCGCACCGAGACCTTGCCAGCCGCCCGGCGCATGGCCCGCTCCTTCTTGGTGGCCTTTGGATTGCGGGATGCGGTCCTGGCTGCCGCGCTTAGCATCAATGCGTACAATGTCATCACTGGGCAGTTGCCGGAACTCTATGACCCGACCATTTGGGGTGGTTTTGCCAACAACCTTCCTCTGCTGGCGGAGGTGTTCTTCCTGCCCGCATTGGCATTTGCCGTCTTGCGGATGCAGCTGATGGACTTCCGGTGGCAACTGCGGCTCACGGTCAACAAGGCAACCCTCGTGACCATTGTGGTGGCGCTGGTGGTGGCTGCATTTGAGGTTGGGACGGAACGCCTTGAGGGGGCCTTGGGAACTTTGCCAGCGGTCATCGTGACGGCGGTCTTGATTCTCTTCTTGACGCCGCTGCAGAGGCTCACCGAGCGCGTGTCCGAGCGTGCGGTTCCGGACGCTCAACCCCTGGAGGCCCTTCCGGAACCTCAGAAGGCGGACCTCTACATGGAGCAAGTCCAGCTGGCATGGCACGACGGCTTGCTCAGCACCGCAGAGCGGCGCATGCTGGATGGCATGGCTGACCGCCTCGGGCTGTCGACGGCGAGTGCGGCGCGCCTTGAGAAGCAAGCATTGGGGCGGTGAGCGTCGCTGCCCTTGCCGCACGGACCTAAATAATCCGTCTCCGATTGGATGGCCATGTCCGTCGACCATCGCGACAGCCTTTGGCAAAGCGCTGCGTTCACCGTGGACGCCCGTAGGGTCAGCACGCTGCTGGCGGTTGCGGCCACGGTCGTCTACACGGCGTTTGCCATCAGCCACTGGTTCGTTTTGGACGGAAACCCGCAGAAAGTGATGGTCGCGACGGCGGCAACGAGCGCGGGGTTGGCCCTCATCATGTTGATTGCCGTGCGGTCGGTGTCCTTTCCGTCCGAGTACGTGGTCAACTTTGTGTTGGGCTTGGTGACGTTGAACACGTTGCTCCACATGTACGTCACCGGCGATGCACGGCAAACGAGCAACGTGGTTCTGGTGATTGTCGCCATGGGCTTCTTCCTGCTGCGATTGCGGACGGCCATTGCGGCCATTGCCGCCGTTTGCTTGGCTTGGTTTTTCATCATGCCTCCGGGCGCGGATGATTTGGTGCACTACACATTCTCGATGGCCAGCGCGTTGGTGCTGGCATTCGTCGGAGGCTTCGTGCGCCGGAGGCTGCTGTTTACGGCAACCCGTGCGGCCGAGGGCTTGGAACGCGCACGCAAATTGCAGGCCGAACAAGCGTAGTCCTGGAGACTTGGCGGGGCGCCCCCGTTCTTCCGGTGGCAGCAGAATCTGGCTTAGGGGCGGGGCGCCATTTTGGCCATCCCGTCTGCATCGGGTTCCACCCAGCCGCTCCACACGGTGCCCGCGGGCGTCATGCAGTTGGCCCCAAACACGGTTCCTGGGTTGAAGCTGCA
>JBFJWV010000141.1:0-4359 GCA_041623515.1 Thermoplasmatota archaeon
GCGCTGCAGCCACCGAGATCGCCATGCGCCTGCGCGACTTCGCCCCCACCGTGGGCGGCCGCGAACAAATGGCCGTCGAAGCCTTCGCTGACGCCGTTGAAGTGGTCCCCCGCACCCTGGCCGAAAACGCTGGCCTTGACGAAATCGATGTCCTGCTGGACCTGCGCAACGCGCACGCCAAGGGCAAGCAAAACAGCGGCATCAACGTCTACACCGGCAAGGTGGAAGACATGTTCCGCAACAACGTCATCGAGCCCCTGCGCGTTGGCACCCAAGAACTGAAGGCGTCCACCGAGGCCGCCACCATGATTCTGCGCATCGACGACGTCATCGCGGCCAAGGCCTTCACGCCCCGCGCCGGTGGCGACGACATGGGCGGCATGGGCGGCATGGATTTCTGAGCGCAGCGAAGAAAGACAGGCCGACCGTGGCGCTCGGCGCCGGTGCGCGAAGCGGACCGGCCGACGGCGGCATGGGCGGAATGGACTTCTAGGCGACTGGGCGCGAGCAAAGCGAGCGACAGTCGGCGAATGAGCGAGTTCGTCGCGTAGCGACGGACTGGCGAAGCCCCCTTTTCCCCTCCTTCTCCTCAAATTTCCTTTCTTGGCTTCCCACAACACCTATTCCCTCAACGGTCTGTGCAAACGGTATGCGCATTGGCGGTGTGATGGTGGCGGCTGCATTCATGGTCCTGTCTCTGGCAGGTTGCGTCACCGAATCTCCTGAATCCGAAGCTGAAAGCCCGCAAGAACCGGACATGTACCAGCCGGACGATTCACCGGTAACGCCGGACCAATTGTACACCAAGTACGAGGAGCGGCCAGCCGGCGTTGAGCGCGTCATGCGCTTCGTCTACGGCCCATACACCATTCCCCCAGGCCAAGACAACAACCGCGTCACCCTGGACGTGCCCCTTCAAAGCGGCTTCATGACCGCCGTCTCCCCGAACCTGTACGACGTACAAACCGGAGACATCCCCAGCAACCAACACCTCCACATTCACCACGCCCACTGGTTCCGTGCCAGCGATGACCCCAGCGACGAATACTACACGGCCAACTTGGCCTGGGTGTTCGGGACGGGAGAAGAACGTACCCAAGGCAGTCTCCACGACCGCGCCGACGCCGACCCCGACGGCCCCCGATACGGAATCTACCTGGAAGCCGGTGAGCCCAACGTGCTCATCTACATGCTTCACAACAAGATGAACTACGAGCAAACCGTCTACGTCGCCCTGGACGTTCGATGGGTGTACGGTGCTGCGGACGCCATTGCGGCCGCCGACGGGTGCGGTGCCCTCGCCACGGGCGAGAGTTGCTACGCCGGTGAGCCCTTCCACAACCTCAACGGCAAGCTCTGGGGAACCACGTTCGATGTCCCGCGCCAACCCATTCTCGAAGGCGGCGACGGCATCTACGTCCACCCCATCGACATTCCCACCGACTGGCCCACCCGTCGCGACACGGACCACTTGGGACGCTACTTTGTGGCCCCCGCGGACGGCACCGCCATTGCCAGCGCCGGGCACTTGCACCCCAATGGATTGGCCACCATCATCGCCAACTTGGGTCCCGAAGGTTCGGGCTGCGAGGCGGACCTGGACGGCGACGGACTCCCCGGCATCACCCTGCTCAATTCCCGCAAGATCGAGGAAGTCCCCGGGGCGTTCCCGCACAGTGAGGAATACCAAATGGGCGCCACCAAACCCGGATGGCGTGCCCCCGTCCGCGAAGGAGACCGCATTACGCAATTTTCTCCGTACAACAACGATCAATACGCCAGCTACGAGGCCATGAGCTTCGCCGGCTTCTACGTGGACCGCGAACAAGTTCCTGAGCCGCGTGGCCCGGAGGGATGCACCTTGGCCAACACCGGACCCGTCCTGCTGGAGAACGACCCCTGGGGCGGCGACCCGACCGAGACGGTCATCAACCGCAACTGGAACCCGCAGCCAAGCGAACACTGCGGCGTTCCCGGCTGGCCCGATTGCGAACCCGTCTTGCCGACCCTTGGCGAAGGCATTGAAACCAATCAAATCCACATTGCCAATTTCGTGTACCTGCCCGGGGACCAAAGCCTCGGGGAAGACATCGGCGACCCGGTGAAAGTGAATCGGGGCGAAACCATCCACGTCTTCAACGAGGACGCAGCGGCTGGCATCCGCCACACGGTGACCAGTTGCAAATTCCCCTGCAACGGCAAGTACGTGGCCAACTATCCCCACCCCGACGGAGACTTCGACTCGGGCAAGCTGGGCAACGTGGACCCCATCGATGGAGCGCCGGTGCCCCCCTACTGGACGCTGGATACCAGCGACATGGAGCCGGGCTTCTACTCGTACTACTGCCGCATCCACCCCTGGATGCGTGGAACGATTGAAATTGTCTGAGCCACAACCGCTAACCATGGGCGCCGGAGTCCCTGCTCGATGGTGCTGACTCCCAGCGCAATGATTCCCCTGGGGACCAAGGCCCCGGACTTCGCGTTGCCGGACACCGAAGGCAACACGGTGCGCAGGCGCGATTTCAAGGGGCAGCCGCTCCTGGTGGCGTTCATTTGCAACCACTGTCCCTACGTCAAGCACGTTGCGGACAAGTTTGCGCAATTGGCCAGCCAATGGCAAGACGAAGGCATCGCCGTCGTTGGAATCAGTAGCAACGACGTGTCCACCCACCCGGACGATTCGCCGGAGGCCATGGCGGAGGAAGCCGCACGTCGCGGCTACACGTTCCCCTACCTGTACGACGAAAGCCAGGATGTGGCCCGCGAATACGACGCCCGCTGCACGCCGGATTTCTTCCTTTTCGACAGCGAGCATGAATTGGTGTACCGTGGCCAAATGGACGCTTCGCGGCCCAACTCGGACATCCCCGTCACCGGGGCCGATTTGCAGAAAGCCATCGACGCCCTGCGTGACGGAGACACGCTCGCGACCCAAAATCCAAGCGTGGGCTGCAACATCAAGTGGAAGGAATAGCCCGTGCCCCTACGTTTCGTTGAGATTCGCCTTCCAGTCGGCGCCCATTCAGAGGCAATGGAGTTGGCGGCGGGTCACGATTTGATCGACCACTGGTGGGAGCACAGCGACGACATGGAAACCCACCGCTACCTCAGCGAAGCGAAAGCGGTGGAAGGTTTGGTCGATGCGGTCCGTGCACGATTTGGCGATGAAGTGCGCGTCGTCATCATGCCCGTTGAAGCCACATTGCCCCGCAGCGAAGCGGCCGAAGTGGCCGCGCCCGACGATTCGCCCCAGGCTCCGCCCAAGTCGCCCAGCAGGGTGAGTCGGGAAGAGCTGTACGAGGACATCGGGGAGCGCATCCAAATGGATCCCGTTTTCCTGACCCTCGCCGGCGTTTCTGCCCTGGTCGCCTGCATTGGCCTCGCCTTTGACGACAACATCGCCTTGATTGGCGCCATGGTCATTGCGCCCTTGCTCGGCCCCAATGTGGGCTTGGCACTCGCCACCACCTTGGGGGATATTCCTCTGGCGCGGCGCGCGCTCTCGTCGGGCGGGGCGGGCATCACCCTATCATTCATCATTGCAGTCAGCTGGGGTGCAGTGTTTGGCGTTCCCGAGACGGATGCCATCGCATCGCGCCTTTCCCCCGACTTCGCCAGCGTCGCGCTGGCCCTCGCATCGGGAATCGCCGGGGGCCTGGCATTCACTTCCGGCGCCCCCGCTTCGCTCATCGGCGTGATGGTTGCTGTTGCGTTGCTGCCACCGCTTGCGGCGGGCGGCATGCTGCTCGGTGACGGCCAGATAACCCGAAGCGTCAGCGCATTCGTTCTGCTGGGCATCAATTTGGTCGCCTTGAATTTGGCAGCGGTTGCCACGTTCTTGGTGCAAGGCATCCGTCCCGTTTGGCATTCGGAGCAAGCGGTGGCCCGCAGGTCCGCCTGGACGGCCTTGCTCACGTGGACGCTGTTGTTGGTCACACTCATCCTCGGATTGGTATGGGCCCAAAGCTGAACCTCAGCCGCATCGGCTCACGGCTATCGCCGGGGACCTTTCGGCGCCTCGTGAATCTGGCCACGCCCATGCGCAACAGCGGCGTCAAAGTGGTCCACATCAGCCCCGATTGGCAGCGGTGGACCCTGCGATTGCGGCTATCGCGCAAGACACGCAACTACGTCGGGACCCACTACGGAGGGACTCTCTATTCATCCATGGACCCCCATTTCATGTTGGCCTGGATGCACATCCTGGGCCGCGACCACATCGTGTGGGACAAAGCAGCCACCATCCGTTTCCGCAAGCCCGGCCGGGGCACATTGCGCGGGTCGCTGGAAATCACCGACGCCGAAATTGCCGCGGTCCGTTCCCGCTGCCAAACCGAGCCAAAGGTGGACGTGACC
>JBFJWV010000142.1:0-4353 GCA_041623515.1 Thermoplasmatota archaeon
CTTGATGGCATTGGAGGCGAGATTGATGAGAACTTGGCTGATGCGTGACGGATCCGCATGAGCCCATACGTCGTCACCGGCATCCAACGTGAAGCGGACACCGACTTGCTTGGCGGTCTCCATGAATGTCTCGAGAATCTCCTCCAGGAGGGACCGCATCCGCACGGGCTGAATTTCGACCTTCATCTTGCCGGATTGCACGCGCGCCACGTCGAGAATGTCATCCACCAGCAAGCCCAATCGATCCACCGCGCGGTCCAGAATCCGCACCGAGCGCTGCTGCTTGGGCGTCAGCTCACCAAGGGATTTTGACTTCAGCAAATGCAATTGCAGACGAACTGGCGTCATGGGGGTGTTGAGCTCGTGCGCTGCGGTGTTGAGGAGATTGGTTTTCATTTCATTGAGTTGGCGCAAATGCTCCACCTCATCGGCATGCTCATGGAGTCCAGCATGCGCCCGCTCCTGCTTATGGCGCGCCGTGACATCCGTGGCCACCCCAAGCATGCCCGCTGGCTTGCCATTTTCCAGGCACGGCTCGTAATGAATCTCCCAATCCCGCCCGTCTTGGTGAATCAGCGCATCCACGGTCTCACCACGCAACGCACGCCGCACATACTTCACCCATTCATCTTGTGGACTGCCGAATTCGAACAAGTTGCGTCCCCGCCAAGTTTCGGGTGCCACCTCCTCGGCGCTCAGCGCAGCGCCTTGGGCAAGCAAAATGTTCCCCGTGGCGTCCGTGCGCAGCAGCAAGACCGGAGCGCTCGAGAGAATTTGCTGCAAATGCTTCTCCTTCTCCACCAGGTCCTTGTGAAGCTCCTCGGCCAATTCGCGCTCACGCAGCGGCCGGCGCCCAGCCATGAAGGCAAGCGCACCGACGACGAGCGCCACAAACACCGACGAAATCCAAGTTGGGCCCGACGGCAGACTCACCCCCCACGACCCCAGTAGCGACAAATACAACGCCGTGGCCCCAAGGATGGACGCAGCAGAGGCCACCGCGACCAGCCACGGAACGCGGAGCCATTCAAGGAGGCGCAACGTAGGCCTCCATGCATGACGGCATGCTCATTGGTGGGAGGGCCACGCTATTTAGGAGCGGTAGCCGGGGGAGGGCGGCTGAGGGGTCAAAGGGACTTGTCCCTCGCCATAGGGGTTAAAGGTCGCGAGAGGCGGATTAAGAGTCATGTCCGACCCCGAAAGGCCACGTATCCTGTTGGTGGATGACGAGCCCGACATCTTGGCAAGCCTGGAGGATTTGTTCCAAGCCGAATTGTCCGAAGTGCAAGTTGACTCGGTCATTTCCGGCCACGACGCCCTCGAAGCCCTGTCCAAGCACGCGTATGCGCTCATCATCAGCGACTACAAGATGCCTGGAATGGACGGCTTGGAGTTGCTGCGCAAAGTGCGCGAGGATGCGCCCAAAATCCTCCGCATCCTGATGACGGCCTTCCCCGACCTCACCATCGCGTTGGATGCCATCAACGAAGCCAGCGTCGAGAACTTTTTCGTCAAGCCTCTCGAGCCGGACGAAATCATCCAGCAAATTCGGGCCATGCTGGCCGAGCGTGACGCCGAAACCCAGCGCAACCGCGCCTTCGCGCGGGCCCTGCAAATGCAGCGCCAACCCCGCATGCCGCAGGGGGGCGCAGATGAGTGACGTGGACGAAGTGATGGCCGCGCTGCAGGGTGCCGACAACATCATCGGCTGCGCCATCGTGACCCGTGACGGCCTGCCCGGCCAAGTCAAATTCAACCAAGCACATGACCCCGAAAGCCTCAGTGCCATGAGCGCCGCGGCCCTTGCTGCAGCAGAAACCGCTGTTGCTGGGCTGGAGCAACAAGGCGTGGACCGCGTCGTCATCCATGGCGGCACCACGATCAGCTTGCTCCAAGGCCTCAGCGATCAACACATTTTGATCATCGTGGCCAGCTCCCGAATGGCACTCGACGAGCTCATCGCACACGCGGATGAGGCAAAGAGGGGACTGAAGGTCCTCCATGCCTCGTGAACAAGTCCGCACTCCATTGTTTGGCGTCCCCCCTCTGGATGCGCTCGTGGGCCACCCCAAGGCCGGCGGAACCTTGCTTGTGCGCAGCGACCCCCGGGTCGATGGAACCCCCCTCCTGACGCAGGCGGCGGGCAACACCCTGGCATCTGGGCAAGCCGTGGTGTACGCCACCACCGCCCGGTCCCCCCAAAACGTTCGCGACAACTTGGAAGAAATGGGCTTCTCCGTTCCGTACGACGAACTGTACTTCGTCGATGCCCATTCCGGCGTTTTCACGCAAGGGGAGGAAGCGGCCTACCGCGTCCAAGAGCCCGGCAGCATTGATGCTTTGCTGGCGGTCATCAAACGCGCCGCCCACGACCACCCCGACGCAACCTTGATCATTGATTCCCTCGGCCACTGGGCAACCAGTGCCGGCTCCAATGCCGTGGACATTGCCATCGACGATATCCTGGCCATTTCATCCCGCTTCCGCCGCGCCGTGACGACCCTCACGCGCTGGCCCCCCGCCCACGATGAGCCCATTGCCGAGCGCTTTGACGCTTGCTTGGACATCATTGGCGTTGGCGACCCCATTTCCCGGCACTCCGCATTCCGCGTGCGTCATTCCGCGTGGAAAAAGGAAATCGACGGCCGCCCCCGGCTGTACGACGTGGAGACACCCGGCGGCGTGTGCATGCACATTCCGAAGATTGCCATCATCGGCCCGGGGGATGCAGGCAAGACATCGTTCGTACGATCGGTGAGTCCGTCTGCAAAGAGCACTGACCGTCTCGGCACAACGGTCGCCTTGGATCGGGGTCGTTACCAAGGCGCCGGTGTCGTTGCGGAGCTGTTCGGTACCCCGGGCCAACCCCGATTCGACGCGCTGATGGAGCCCCTGCTTGACCAAGCAGTTGGCGCCGTCCTGCTCGTCCACACCACCGACGCGGCGGACCTGCAACGAGCCCACGATGTTCTGCAGCGGGTCCGCAAGCGCGGCATCCACATCGTCGTCGCGGCCACGCACCAAGACGAGGACGGTTCGCCCAGCCCGGAAGCCGTCCTGAAGGCATTCCCGGAAATCTCCGATTTGCCCGTCCTTCCCTGCGTTGCCACTGACGGCACCAGTGCCAAGCATGTGCTTGAGGCGCTGATTGCTTCCATTCAAGGAGGTGCAGCAGCATGACCCCCCGGCAACGACTCGCCACCAAGACAGCCAAGAAGAACACCCCCCGCCACTCCATCGGCGCCAGCCGGCTCGATGTGTTGCTTGACGGTGGATTGCGCCGTGGCGATGCCGCGTTGATTCACGGGCCGTCCTTCATGGGCAAGGCGATTCTTTCCCGCCTTGCCGCGCGCGAGGCCATTGCTTCCAAGCAACCGGTCATCATCCTCACCACGCGCGAAGAAGGTGCGGTCCTGCGTGAACGCCTCGGCATCGGGGAAAAGGGCAATGACCTGCTGCAAATCATTGACACCTTCAGCTCGAGCGTGGGCGGCAAAGCGCACGCAGGCATCAAGCTGATCAATGGACCCACGGACCTCAACGGCATCGCCGCCGCCATCAACAACGCGCAGGCCAAGTTGCAGGGCAAGCACGATGACCACCGGCTGATTGTGGACTCCGTCTCCACGTTGATTGCGCACAACAGCCACGACGCCGTGTTCCGGTTCCTGCAAGTGCTTCTGGGCGCCAACCGCCGTGCCGGAGGTCATGCCATGCTCCTGGTGGACGAGGGCATGCACAGCGCCCACGAAGTGGAATCCCTGAAGCACCTGTGCAGCGGCACCGTCCAAGTCCGTGATTTGGAGGGCAAGCACCAGGTCCGCATTCTGGGCTTCGACGCATCCAACCACATCGGCTGGATTGATTATCACGCCAAGGACGACCAGTTCGACGTCATTGGCTCCTTTGCAGCAGGCCGTATCCGATGAAAGCAAACCGAACATTCCTGGACGCCGACGAGGCGGTAAGCGACGTGCTTGGCAGCATCCTACTGGTTGCCATCACCGTGGCCATGATGGCCAGCCTGGCCATTGGCGTCCTTTCGGTTGACGGACCTGCCGACAAAGCCCATGCCGACATTCACTTCGACGCCGCACCCGGAGCCAACGGCTGGGGCAGTGGCGACGAGGTGATTCGCATGAGCCACCGCGGGGGAGAATCCATTGATACTGCCTCGTTGCGCTTGGTCTTCACCATCGGCCCCCAATCCTTTGAGTACGGCCCCAGCGACTTTGACGGTGACTTGGCAGACGGCAAATTCACCATCGGCGACTCATGGAGCCGCCTCCACACCATCCAAGACACCGACGTGGTCAAAGGCACCGCCATTTTCGAAGGCCGCACGGTCATCAC
>JBFJWV010000143.1:0-4326 GCA_041623515.1 Thermoplasmatota archaeon
GCGGGTTCGTGTGCTGGGCTCAAAGAAGGCCGTGCACACCATGCGGCCGGCCAGCTGGTCCGCTGCGGGAGGGGTCTCGGCCTTCTCCAGCAATGCCAGAATATCTTCGTTGCTCCAATCATCGAGCGAGCACAAATTCATGCATCGTCCTCCGTGTCATCGGCATTTTTCAGTACCCCCGCAGGCCGGTCGTACCGGCCGGCCAGGTCGTCTTGGATGGTGCGGTCCCAAATGGGCACCTCGGCCATGTATCCGGCGCGCGCAACCATGTGCGCCGCCACGGGAACGGTGAGGAAGATGAACACGATGGCGGCAATTGCTCGCGCCCCCACGGCCAGCGTTCCGAAATGGACGCCGACGGCTGCCAGGACGAGGCTGGATCCGAGCCCTGCCGCCTTGCTGCTGGCGCTCATGCGCGTGTACAGATCCGGCATTCGAACGACGCCAATGGACGAAAGGAACATCAACAACGCGCCAACAAGGAGGAGAATGGCAGCCGCTGCTTGGGCGGGGCCGTCAACCAATTCAGTCACGGTACGTTTCCTCCTGCATGGCCCGGCGTTCCACATGGCGAGCAAACGCAATGGTCGATAAGAACGCGAGCAGAGCCAAAATGATGGCCGCGTCCAGGAAGTCGCTTTGGTCGTAGAGGATGGCTGCCGCACAGGTCATCCCAAGAGCTTGCAACGTCATCAAATCGAGGGCAATGACGCGATCCGCCACCGTTGGCCCCCGCAACAGGCGGACCAAGGTCAAGAGCATGGATGCAGCGATGGCGACCAGGGCAACTCCGACGACGGTGTCGATCCAGCTCATTGCATCAACTCCCGAACGCGCCGCGTCAATCCATGCTCAATTTCGTCCCGCAGTTTTTGGACATCGTCGACGAACATGGCATGGATGTACAGGGTTCGCTGGTCGTCGCTGGTGTCAATGCTCAATGTCCCCGGAGTCATGGTGATGAGGTTGGCGAGCAGCGTGATTTGAACGGGGCCGAGGCCGTCAACCGGAATGGCAACGATGGCGGGACTGGCGGCGCTGCGGAAACGCACGACGTCACGGGCCACGCGGAAATTTGACAGCAGGAGTTCCCAGAGATAGAACAGCAGGAACCCAATGCGTTTCCAAACGCGGCCGGCATATCCTTGCGCGCCCACGCTGGAGCCGGCAAACGCCAGAATCACATAGCCCAGAAGTACGCCTACCAACAGATTTTCCGGCGTAAATTCGCCAGTCAATGCGACCCAAATCAGGCCGAGAACGATGTTCCAAACGAATGGCTTCATGGCGTGGCCCCCAAGACGGC
The DNA here is from genome assembly GCA_041623515.1 of Thermoplasmatota archaeon. GTDB lineage: Archaea > Thermoplasmatota > E2 > JACPAO01 > JAHFTW01 > JBFJWV01. The sequence continues at coordinate 1,307 of JBFJWV010000143.1, forward strand.
GTCCACGTATTTGCTTGGCGTGGACAACTGCTGGGAGGCTGTTTCAGCCAATCCCATGATGGAACCAGGTAGCAGACCGATGATGATGGTCACGACTGCGAAAACAACGATGGGCGCCCCTGCCTGGGCCCAGGCCGCGCGTGTCAGCGGTTCCTGGGGCGCTGGCGCGTTTTCGGGCCGTGCCTTCCAGAATACCTCGGTCCAGAGGCGGGCAACCGCGTACAGGCCAAGAACGCCGACCAGCAAGGCGGCCGTCACGGCCACATAGGCTTCAATCTCAAGGCCAGCCCGCACGACGACGTACTTGGCCCAAAAGCCGGACAGGGGCGGCACGCCGGCAAGGCTGAGCGCCGGCACGAGGAAAACAATGGCAAGCCACGGGTGGCTCCTTGCCAATCCACCCATGCGCGTAACGAGGTCGGTTCCCTGCAGGCGATGCAACACGCCGCCGAGGAAGAACAGGTTGCTGATGGCGAACACGTGGTGCACAATGTAGAAGACGACACCCATCAGCGCGATGGGACTCATGAATGCAAGGCCCATGAGCAAGTATCCAACTTGGCTAATGTGCATGAAACTCATGGTACGGCGGTAGTTGCTTTGGGCCAAGGCTCCGAGTGAGCCAACAATCATCGTGAGGACAGCCATCGCCATGAGCAAGCCGTGGGTGTAGGCCGTGTCTTGGGTGAAGATGAGCGTGAACGTGCGCAGAAGGGCGTAAACCCCTACTTTCGTGAGCAGGCCTGCAAACAAGCCACTGACCGCATTGGCCGGTGTATGGTATGAACTCGGTAGCCAGAAAAACAGGGGAAATGCGGCGCCCTTGATGCCAAACACGACCAAGAACAGCATCGCCACGGTGGTGACCATGCCCGGCCGATCCGTGTTCGCCAGTTTCACTGCCAAATCGGCCATGTTCACCGTGCCGGCCAGCCCGTACAGGATACCCAGCGCAGCGAGGAACAGGGCCGAACTGAACAGGTTCAGCACCACGTACTTGATGGAACCCTCCATTTGGGACCGGCGCCCACCCAACCCAAGCAGGACAAAAGACGAAATCAGCAAGACTTCGAACCAGACGAACAGGTTGAACAGGTCGCCCGTGGAAAATGCTCCCGCCACACCCATCAGCAGCACGTTCAGCAGCGGGTAGTAGGTCCAATGCCGGTCCCCATCGATGGCCGCGCCCGAGTAAACGGCGGTGGCGAGGCCGACCGCGCCGGTCAAGGTCACCATGATGGCGGCCAGAAGGTCCACCACGAACACGATGCCGAATGGCGCCGACCAGGAGCCCATTTCCATGACCAAGATGGTGCCATCCTTGGCGTGGAAGAGCAATGCGATGCCTGCGACGAGTTGCAGGGCAGGCCCGAGCGTTCCGATAACCCGCTGAACAGCAGGGTACTTGGGAACAGCCATGGCCAAGATGGCGGCGGTCAGCGGAATCAACACCGGCAGGATGACGGCTTCGTTCATGCGCCGGCCTCCGAGTCGGGGTCGTCCGTCATGACCATGTCATCCGGATCGTCGCTTCCGACGGCTTGGTAGGCTTTGTAGACAAGAACCAACGCGAAGGCCTGCACGCCGAATGTGATGACAATGGCCGTTAGAATCAGAGCCTGTGGCAACGGGTCCGCCGCGGCCGCCGAGAGCGTTTTGTCGTTGTGCCCGATGATTGGCGGGAGTCCTGCACGGAGGCCCCCCGAGGTGAAAATGAGCAGATTTGCACCGTTGCTCAGCAGGCCAAGACCGAGGATGATTTTGACGAGGTTGCGGCGCAGCATCATGTAGGTGCCCGTGGCAAACAGGATGCCGACGGCCACGGCCAGAATCGCTTCCATCAGGTTTCCTCCGAGAGCGTGAACAGAATCATGACCATCATCCCCGTCACCAACAGGTACACGCCGATGTCGAAGAACAGTGGTGTCCCTACCTTGACGGCTCCCAGCAGAGGCAATGGAATTTCCCACCAAATCCCAGTGAGGAAGGCCCCCGTTTGGACCAGGCCAACGATGCCTGCGGCCATGGCAATGAAGAGGCCGCTAGCGACCAGGAGGCGGGGTGGAACGGAAACGGCCTTGCGCGCGACATCAGGGCCTTCACTGACGAGCAACAACGCAAACGCGCCACCCGCCACCATGCCTCCAATGAAGCCTCCCCCCGGCAAATGGTGGCCACGCAGCATGATGAAAATGGAGAACACCAGAATCAGGGGCGACAACGCCCGCGTGGATGTGGAGAGAATCAGGCTCATTGGGCACCTCGCGGGCGCATCCCCAGCAACGCGACGACGCCCATTGCCGCCACGGCGAGTACAGTGATTTCGCCCAATGTATCAATGCCACGGAAGTCGACGAGGATGACGTTGACGACGTTTTTGCCAAAGGCTTCTGCGTAGCTGGCCACGCGGTAGAACGAGCTGATGGGGTCCGCGAATTGGTTGGTGGTGGCAACCAGCACCAAGAGCGTCATGAGCAACCCGACGCTGCCGGCCAGCACGGCATCACGCACGCGCACGGCGGTTGACGATCGAGGGACAATCTTCGGCAAGCCCCACAAGACCCGCAAAAAGATGAGTACGCTGAGCGTTTCGAACAGGAACTGAGTCATCGCCAAGTCGGGGGCGCCGAACAACAGGAACAGCAAGGCAATGCTGTAACCCACGACGCCGAGTGCAGCGACGGCCGCCAAGCGGCTTGACAACAGGGTGACCGCAAAGGATGCAACCAAGATGGTCGCGGCCAACAATGCCCCAAACGGCGTGACCTCGAAATTGGGGTTTGGAATGCCAAGCGCGCCGTCCCGGAGAATCCACGCAGCCGCCGTCGCCAGGACGGTGAAGCCGACCATGACCGCCAAGTACCGGCGCAGGAGCCCGTGCTGCCAGAACTGAGTCTGGACCTTCGCAGTCCTCTCAATTCCTCCAATGAGGCCCGCATAGCCTCGCTCGGAGCCGAAGCGGTCCAAGGATTGGAATGCGGCATTCAAGGACCGTCCCAAGCCTTGCGCGCGAGGAAGGA
>JBFJWV010000144.1:0-4306 GCA_041623515.1 Thermoplasmatota archaeon
AATGACCCCCAGCGCCGCGGCCTCATTCGCCTGGTGGTGGACGTGGACACGGACGCAAGTCACGATGATGACCGTGCCCTGGCCAGCCAATACTTGGACACCGAGGACAAAGGGTCGCCTGCACCAGCGGTCCCCGTTCTGGCTGCATTGGGGGCGGCTGCGTGGGTTCGCGGACGGCGGCACGGTCGGCCGTAGATCGGCCCCCAATCGGTTGCCTGCCTTGGCATAACAGGAGCACTTCACATCGGGCGGCGCGCGCGGATGCATGAATTCTCGGTGGCGATGCGGGCCGGCCGCCACATCGACGGGCATGCCTTGTCAAGCACCCGAGCTTCGTGCATCCATGGCCAACCAACCAGCCAAGAAGGCACCCGGGTGCTGCGGCCAGGTGATGCACGATGTCACCGGCGGGTCCGGCCCCGTGCGCCATTGGGTGTGCTTTGTGTGTGAACACGAAGCGCCGCGGGCCCCTGCGACCTACGTGTTCTAGGTCCCGCCACGCCTTTTTAACCCCGGGCCGCGATGATTGTGCATGGGTCTTCTCGATATCCCCAGTTACGACAAGAAGGACGGCATCATTGCCGGGATTCTGGCCATTGTCCTCGGTGGGCTTGGCATGCTCATCTGGAGCATCATTCAGAAGGACCGCGATGTGATGATTTTGAGCATCATCTTGATCGTTCTCAGCTTTGCATTCGGCATTGGGCACCTGTTGGCCATCATCTGGGGCATCATTGTCCTGGTCAAGAGCCTGTAAATCAAAACCAACCCGGCAACGACATCGCGCGCGCAATCTCTTTGTAGTCTCCAGCCGGCCAACCTTTGTGGATTGGCGGTGGTTGATGTCCCTGTTGTTTGTTCTGCCCATGCTGGCGACTCCCGTGGCCGTCGCGCAGGAGCCAGGCATCGTCATGCTCCAGGATCCGCGAGGCGATGTCTTGGTTCGGACGCCGGCCAGCGAAACCAGCAACGTCGTGCCCCATTACCTTGCAACGGATTTGTTGAGTCTGGAACTGGTTGAATCCGAAGACCACTTCGAATTCATCATCGACGTGGCGGACTTGGATGATGTTTCTGAGGTCTACATCGTGGACGATACGACGTACTACGTGGGCTTCAGCCGGGGTGACCAAGCCTACCTGATTCGGCTCATCCGCGCGCTGGCCGAGCAGCAGTACTGGTGGGGTTCCCTCGAGGAATTTGATGACGATGGGCAATCGCGCACGTTCATCCGGCCGCTTCTTGACCGCAGCGACTTGGCCATCGACTTCGATGCGGACACCATCACGGTGCAGCTTGGGCGTGAGGAGCTGCAAGACACCAACGGTGCAGCCCCCACGCCCGGCAGCACCATTCACACCTTCTGGGCATTCGCGCATCTGCGCAGTGCCGAGGGTCTGGTGTCTCCAGCGCCTGGCATTGTCATTGGCGAAGGATACGACGCGTACGACCACATGCCCGATGATGGTGTCGGAGTGGGCGAATTCGTGGTGCAGAGGGGTCTTCTCCAAGAAGGCAACGCGGCCCTGTCGTCGTTGGCTCCCATGCGCGCGAGCAACGGCGAGGCCGCCACATTCCTCTACACCATCACGGCCAGCAACACCGGCGATGCGCCGGACGTGTTTGAGCTGGAAGTGGGCGCCGTACCCCCAACCTGGGAAGTGATCATTCAGGACCCGGTGCTCAGCCTCGATGGCGGCGCCAGCCGTGACATTCCCGTTCTCGTGACCACCCCGTTCGCGCACCAGCACGGCTCCGTGCAGAAATTCATGCTCGAGATGGTCAGCGGCTCAGGCGCCGGCACGGGCCGCATCGAGCTGGGGATTCGGTACCACGAAGTTCCCCAGCCCGCGGGTCACCACGACACGGTGTACTTCCATTCCCATCGCTACGGCGAAGAGAATCCGTTCTTCCCCATCACAGACAATTTGTTCAGTGGCAACGGCGGAGAGTTCTACATCAACACGCTTGAGCAAGACCCCAACGACCAGAGGGTCCCCGTCAAGGGCACCTACTGGGGCTATGGCTTCCATGACGGCTTCCCCGGGGACATGGACCCGCGTAGCATCTGGGCCTGGTTCACGTGGCTCCAGCCCGGATTGCAAATGGGCCTGGACTTCGACTTGACGCGCACCGCCACCATTTCCACCACCATTTCCACCAACGCGCCCATTCCCGCCGCATCGGCCTACGGCCACATCCAGCACTTCGGCTTCGACGAGGAAAACGACGTATGGATCAGCACGAACGTGGGCGACCTGGAGCCAACGGAGCCCCAGGACCTGCTGCCCGGCACAGAAACTGGATTCACTTGGGAAGTGACCATCCACGAAGAAGCGGACGTGCTGCATTACACGCCCCGCGCCTACCTTGGTTTCTTCATCAACCTCACATCACCGCGGCCGGCCGCCTTCACCGGCGTCGAAGCGCCTGAGATGACTCCTGGTGGCTGGGCCCAGCTGCCTTTGCACGAATACCGCGACCCCGTGGACGACTTGTTCCAAGGCGTTGGCAGCGTGAGCTTGGTTGCCGACGGACCGGCACAGAAGCTGGTGAACTCCGGCGAAGCCACCTTGCTTGGCGCCATCCTCACCAACCATCGCGCCACGGCGCAAACGTTCGACTTGCGCATTGATGGCGTCAACAAGGGCTGGGCAACCATCGCGGGCCCCGTCCAAGTGACCTTGCAACCCGGCGAAAGTCACACTGTGCGGGTTCCGGTTTACGCGCCCTCGGATGCCCGGCAAGGCGATGCCGCTGACTTGGTCATCACCGCCCAATCCACGACCCTCGAAGAAGCGCGTGCCTTGGTGCGTTTGGTCGCCGCCGTTGACGACGGTTCGGACCACGCCGACGAATCCGACGCCATCGCCATGCTGGACGGACCCGGAGTGCGCAGCACACCCATGGGTGCCCTTGCGATGATGGTGCTGGCTGCGGCGCTGGTCACGCGGCGACGTTCCTCTTGACCCGGACGGGTTGAACGCGCGGCTACTTGCTGGCGCGGTGCTTCTTGGCGGGGCCCAAGATGCGGCCAATCCAGGCGCCCAGGATGAAGACCCCCGTCATGACGAGAACGCCCCAAATGATGGCGACGGCGCCGCCAACACCCAGGGCGGGTTGGCCCGTGAGGCTTCCCACAATGGCCAGTCCGACGGCAAGCGCAATGCCCACCAGCAGGCCGTGTTTCAGCAAACGGAATTTGCGCAGGCGGCTGGGGCCGAATGCACCAAACAGCAAACCAGCGAGAAAAATCAGCAATCCCCAAGGCACGCCGTGGGCCACCTTTCGCAGGTACTTGGGCGCGCGGGTCTTGACGCCGGCCCTACGTGCTGGCCTCGTCCGTCTCGCTGTACCGGGCGTGCAACGCGACTGGGTCCCGGCGGCGCAGCCGTAGATTGAGGAGTTCGACGCCCAATGCGAATGCCATGGCGAAGTAGACGTAGCCCTTCGGAATGTGCTGGTCAAAGCCTTCGGCAACCAGCAGCACGCCAATCAGCACCAGGAAACTGAGGGCCAGCATCTTGACGGTGGGGTGGTTGTGGACAAACCGTGCAATGGGCTTGGCCGCCAACAGCATCACGCCGATGGCAATGACAACAGCTGCAATCATGACCGCAAGGATGTCGGTCATGCCCACGGCCGTGATCACGGAGTCGAGACTGAACACCATGTCCAGCAACACGATTTGGGTCAGCACCGCGAAGAATTTCGCGTGCACCTTGGCGGAGGCATGGCCGTGGGGTGCCTCGAGGCTGGAGTGGATTTCATGCGTCGCTTTGGCCAGCAGGAACAAGCCGCCCAAGATGAGGACCAAGTCGCGGCCGCTGATGGCCATGTCGAACACGGCGAACAGGGGCGCTGTCAACCCAATGACCCAGGCCAGGGACAGCAGCAAGAGGATGCGAAACACCATGGCAAGCAGCAAGCCAACCTGCCGGGCCTTGTCGCGCTGGTGCGGCGGCAGTTTCTGGGCAAGGATGCTGATGAAGACAATGTTGTCGATTCCCAAGACGATCTCCAAGGCCGTCAATGTCAGAAGGGCCAGCCACGCTTCCGGAGATGTCAACAAATCGAGAACCACGGCGTGGCATTGCCGGTGCTACTTGTCTCATTTGGGGTGGTGCACGAGCCGGCGGGAGTTGGCTGGAGGGTTCGTTGAACGTGCAAACTCTGATTTTACGTGCAGAGCCGACCCCTACCTTGTCCATTTTATACGAGTGCTGGCATAGGTAGGGTCGCATGACCACCACCGTCGGCATCAAGACGCCGGAAGGAATCGTACTGGCAACGGACCGCCGGGCCA
>JBFJWV010000145.1:0-4304 GCA_041623515.1 Thermoplasmatota archaeon
CGGTGACGCCGCCGCACAGAAGCGGTGCGGTGCGGGCCCCATCCAAGGCATCCGGAATGGGCACCGCCAGGCGCTCGTCGGCAACCACATGGCTGGCAAAGCCGCCATAGCGACCGCTGGCCGTCGCTTGGTTTTGGCGGCAGAAATTGTCCCGGCCTGATGTGCACGCTTTGCATGTGCCGCACGACACACTTTGCCACCCCACGCCGACCCGGTCGCCGACTTTGAGGGTCCGCACGCCCGGCCCGACTTCATCGACGGTGCCCACGATTTCGTGCCCGGGGACCAGTGGAAAACCATCCGTGCCCCAATCGCCGTCCACGAGGTGAACATCGCTGTGGCAAATTCCGCAGTGGTCCACCTTCACTTTGACTTGGTGCGTTCCCACCTCGGGCTCGTAGGAGAAGGGTTCCAGTGCTTTGCCAGCAGCGGGCGCGGCCCACGCTTCAATCACGCATGGGCAGAGCCCCGGGTCTTGATAGGACTGCCTCAAGCAAGGGGCAAGGGCTGGCCCCACTGCGGCAGGAGCGCATTGTTGCCCGTGCGGGACTCGTATTTGGTGGCCGTCAAGTCCGGGGATTCCGAATGGATGGGGACCAATGTCTTTGCACCAATCTCCTCGAGCACATTTTGGACGTCCTCTTCGGAAAGATGCCCCGAAACGTGCGTGGTGTGGCGCTCCAAGCGGAACGCATCCAGCCAACGCTGCAGCTTCCGGTCGCTGATTTCCATTTCATCGTTGAACGGCTGCGTCATGCTATGGATGTACACGCCGCCCTTTTTGCGGTCGGGAAAGACATCGAACAATTCGTTGATGGTCCAGTAACTCATGCTGAACAGGTAGGCGTGGGGCGCCGCGGCCACGTCGGCGCTGGTGACGGCGTTGTCCCCCAGGATGTATTTGCGCTCCCATGTTTCGTGGTCGGAGAGCCAGAAGTCGGTCCATGTTTCATCGTCAATGGCCACTTCGTTCATGCGGAGGTTCTGGTCCGGCATGCGCAGCATGCCCGCAGGCATGGCGCGCACGCCACGGCCACGAACGGGAACATGAATGGCCAAGTGCGGGTCCCGCAAGGGGTCCGGCAAGTCGTTTTGTCCGGCGCCGCGCACGGAGTCAATCAAGTGCGCCAACTTGGTGGGGATGACCAAGCGGCGGTTGCTCTTGCGCGCCACATGCCAAACGGACAGGAACCGATCCAAGTCCCGCGGTGGGAAGCTGACGGCGACGAATTGGTCCCCTGCCTCCGCAATCATGGACTCGATGGCGCCTTCGACTTGGTGCTCGTCGTCGGTTTGGCTTTGGGCGTGACCGTGATTATGGTCGCTGTCGCGGAAAACCCGCGTCCCTTCGATGATGACGACGTCAACGCCGCCCGCACGTTCAATGAACTTCTCCGTGCCGGACTTGTCGCGTCCGTGCAACCGGAAGTCGCCCGTGTACACAATGGAAAGGTCGTGGCCTTCAATGATGGAACCCCGTGCGCCATGAATCGAGTGGTCCACGTCGTAGTGGCGAAGCTTCCACGGTCCAATCTCGTGCTCGTCTGGAGTCGTGTACGAGCGGACGGCCGCCACGTTCTCGCCCGTCTCCGGATCTTTCCACTGCGTTCCCTTGCCGGGGGAACCGTCCTTCTTGGGCAGGATCCCTTTGGGTCGCGCATGGATGAATTCGGATAGCAAGCCGTTGCCGGTTTCCTGCAAGCTATGCAGCGTCGCCCGGGATTTGTCGGATGCAATGATGGGGACGTCTGGCCGCACCAACCCCACCAATCCGCAATGGTCCATGTGGGCGTGGCTAAACAGAATGCCATCCACCGGCGCCGGGCCCGCCACGCCGCCGCGATCTTCACGGTACAGCGATGGCACGTCAGGGATGATGCCCAGGCGAATCAAATCAGGAACTTGGGTGGCGCCTCGGGGCTGCAGGAAGGAATCGTAGTAATCGTTCCAACCGGGATGGCGATGGCGGGTGTCAATGCCGCGGCCTTCGTCCAGGCGCGGGTCGTTGCCAAAACGCTTGCCGAAGTCGAGGAAGATGCGGCTCGCGCCGTCATCCAAGAGAAACGCGTTGCCGCCGATTTCTCCGACCCCTCCGTACCCAGTGAGCGTTGTCGCCACAGATGGGCAACGAACTCCGGGATTAGAGGACTTGGGCCCCGGCCATCGGGAGTTATGCACTTTGAGAGCCATGGCTTGGCGTGCGAATTCTCGTCACCGGAGCCAACGGCTACGTTGGTGGGCGGCTGGTCCCGCGGCTTTTGGCGGCCGGCCATTCCGTCCGCGCCATGGTGCGGGATGCGAGCCGCCTGGAAGGGTTCCCTTGGCGAGATGATGTCGAGGTGGTGGTTGGCAATGTGCAGGAGCCCGACAGTTTGCAGGGCTGCGCCGAAGGGATGGATGCCGCGTATTACCTGGTGCATGGCATGGTGGAGAGCAAAGATTTCCGGGTGCGGGACCGTGAGGCGGCGTCCCATTTTGCAAACGCCGTCGCGGGCATTCCCCATGTGATTTACCTGGGTGGATTGCAACCGACGGGGACCGCTTCCAATCATCTTGCCTCCCGGGCGGAAGTCGGAGCCGCATTGGCCGCGGTGGCCCCCACAACGGAGCTTCGCGCGGGCCCGGTCATCGGCAGCGGGTCCGCCAGTTTCGAGATGACGCGCTACCTGACGGAACGCCTGCCCGTGATGCTGGTTCCGCGATGGGTCGACAACGCCATCCAACCCGTGGCCATCCGGGATGTCTTGGCGTACTTGGTTGCCGCTTTGGACAAGGGCCCGCAGGGCATCGTCGACATTGGCGGTGAGGTGCGCAGCTTTCGTTCCATGATGCAGGGCTATGCCGAGGTGCGCGGCTTGCGCAGACGCATCATCAAGGTGCCCGTTTTGGCGCCCACATTGGCCGCCCGGTGGGTGCAATTCATCACACCCATCACGAACCGGCTCGCGGTCCCGTTGCTTGCGGGGATTGTGCATCCGGTCACAGCGGACACCGCCAAAGCACGCCAGCTGTTTCCGGAAATTGATCCCATTGCTTACGAGGAAGCGGTGCGCTTGGCATTGCGGCGGGAAGAGCTGGACGACGTGGAGACGCGCTGGACCCGTCAAGTCGGCCCCGGCTACATGTTGACCGACTGGGAAAACATGAAGCAAGAGCGGCGCACCGTGATGGTAGCGGCGGAGCCCGCTGCGGTGCACGCGTTCTTGTGCAGCCTTGGCGGGAAACGCGGCTGGCTGGCATGGAACGCTGCGTGGAAGTTGCGGGGCGCCATGGACCGGCTTGTGGGCGGACCGGGGCTCCGTCGCGGCCGCCGCAACCGCAATTCCGTGCGCGTGGGCGATGCCGTGGACTTCTGGCGTGTCGAGGCGGTTGAGCCGGGGCGCTTGCTGCGATTGCGGGCCGAAATGAAGGTCCCTGGCAAGGCGTGGCTGCAGTTCGAATGCATTCCCTCCGGCGAGCACACGCAATTGGTGCAAACGGCGTTCTTCGAGCCCAAGGGATTGGCGGGGGTCCTGTACTGGTCGTCCTTGTACCCCATTCACCGCATCATTTTCCGCGACATGACCCGAGCCATTCGGAGGCACTTCGCATGAGCGAGCCGCTGCTGCGTTTGGGCGTGAGCGCCTGCCTTCTGGGTGAGGAAGTGCGTTACGACGGCGGGCACAAGCGCAATCTCTACCTCACCGACGTCCTCGGTGGCGATGTGGAATGGGTCCCTGTGTGCCCTGAAGTGGAAGTCGGAATGGGCGTGCCCCGCCCGTCGGTCCGGCTGGAAGGGGATGCGGACGCGCCCCGCATGGTTGAGCCCCAAACCGGAGAGGACTGGACCGACCGCATGACCGCGTGGTCCGAAAGCGCCGTCCAGGCTTTCGGGAAATTGGACGGCTTCGTTCTCAAGAAGGGAAGCCCGTCGTGCGGTCCCGACCGCATCAAACGAACCAACGGCGAAAGCGTCCACTGGGACGGGACGGGATTGTTCGCGCGCGCGTTGGCCGATGCGTGTCCATGGTTGCCGTTGATGGATGACGGCCGTCTGCACGACCCGGGCCTGCGCGAATCATTCCTTGACCACGCCATGTGGATGCGCCGCTGGCGCGATGCGGGTGGTGCGAACATGGCGGCCAAGCATCTCATGGAGTTCCACCGCGACCACAAAATCACGTACATGAGCCACGACCCGGAAGGCGCACGCAAGTTGGGCCAACTGGCGGCGGCTGGCGACGCCGATTCCTATTTGATGCAGGCCGCCCAAGTGATGGGCGTTCCAGCGACGCGGGGCCGCAATGCGAACGCCTTGCAGCACA